>JASLRP010000321.1 GCA_030743915.1 SAR202 cluster bacterium
GGTTGAGGTCCATGATCTTGGCGCCATTTACTGCTGACGACAAGATGATAGGCGCCCTTCTGCTCAGGTCCAGGCAACCAAATGCCTACGACGTCCGCGAATTGGAACTTGCCGAGCGTATCGCCGCTCAAATCTCCGGCGCGGTGGCTAACTCTCAGTTGCATGCCGATGTCCGAAAGCAAGCATTAGAGCGACAGGTGTTGAACGAAATCGGCAGAATCATAAGTTCCACTCTTGATGTTGAAGATGTTTACGACATATTCGCGGACCGGGTTAGAAAGTTACTGCCCTTTGACAATCTGATCATTAACATCGTCGATACTGTAAACGAGGGCTTCAGGAGAGCATATTCTATTGGAACGACTAGGAGTCCGATCCCGGACGGCGTGATGGCGCCTTCCAAAGGCACACTTCTGCATGACGTCGTGACCGCAAAGCAAACTATGCACTTTCGTGTCAACGACCGCGACACAGTCAAACGAAAATACCCTCTGCTGATCAGGGTTTTTGATCGGGGTTACCGCTCGTTTATTGGTGTGCCTCTAATATCTAACGACCAGGTCGTTGGCACCTTGCACTTCAATTCTAAAGATATCGATGTGTACACTGAAAATGAGGTATCTTTAGCCACGCGCATCGGCTCACAGATTGCTGGCGCGGTCGCCAATTCGCTGATGTTTGCCGCGCAACAAAGAGCCGAGCGTTTGCTGGAGCAGTCTAACGAAGAGCTGGAAATCACAGTCCAGGCGCGCACCAGCGAGCTATCCAAAGCCAACTCCAGCCTTCAGAACTCTCAGGATCAACTCCGCGCTCTGGCCGCCAGAATGGAGATGATCAGGGAGGATGAGCGCACTCATATATCCCACGAGATACACGACGAAATCGGGCAGGCGCTGACAGGCCTGAAGTTTGATATAGCTTGGATTCGGAGAAGGATGGATGGCCTTGAAGACGATGACCTGCGAAAAGCGGTGAGTCAGCGAATACTGTCAATATACGGCGATATTGACAAAAACATCAATCTGGTGCGAGACCTCTCGACTCGACTGAGGCCAGCCGCCCTGGACAACTTCGGACTCTCAGCCGCAATCGAATCTGAGACGTTGGAATTCCAGGAACGGACGAACATCAAGTGCGAGGTCAACACGCCAGATGAAGACATCGATATTGGAAAGGACGCCGCATTGGGAGTCTTCAGAATCCTTCAGGAGGCAATGACGAATGCGGCGCGCCATGCCCGGCCAACAACCATCACCGTGGATTTGGAGCAGGATTCTGAGCAGATAATTCTGCGGATTACGGATGACGGCAAAGGCATGGCAGATATATCAGACACATCTTCACTTGGTCTGCTGGGGATGAAGGAACGAGCGAGATTGATGGGCGGAGACCTTCGAATCGAAAGCGCACTCAACAAGGGCACGACTGTGCTTTTGAGCGCTCCGATTCAAGGTCAGGCAACGGAATGAAAGGGAAGAGGCAGCATGATTAACGTATTGATTGCAGATGACCACGCAGTAGTGCGACGAGGACTCAAACAAATACTGGAAGAGACCACGGACATTCGAGTGGTGGCCGAAGCCGAGGATGGCAAGGACGTCCTCAACAAGCTGCGCGGCAGTGAGACCCAGGTTGTCGTGCTGGACATCTCCATGCCGGGGAGGAGCGGCCTTGATGTTCTCAGAGACCTCAAGTGTGAGCATACCGATACGCCTGTCCTGGTCCTGAGTATCTATCCAGAAGAGCAGTTCGCCGTGCGGGTCCTCAAGTCTGGGGCGTCGGGATATATGACCAAAGAGAGCGCCCCTGAGGATCTGGTGGAGGCGGTCAGAAGAGTCAAGTACGGTGGTCTGTACGTCAGCCCTCGTCTAGCTGAAAAGCTGGCAGGCTCTCTCAACCGGCTGACCGAAGGCCCCATTCATGAGCGACTCTCCGACAGGGAGTTCCAGGTCCTTCAGATGATCGCTTCGGGCAAGACCGTCAGCGTCATTGCCGAGGAATTGACCCTCAGTGTCAAGACCGTCAGCACATATCGGGCAAGGGTTTTGGCGAAGATGCTGATGAAAAACAACTCCGAACTCACACGCTACGCCTTTGAAAACGGACTCATCAGCTAGGATCCGCTCAGGCCTCCCAAACTGACAGACCATCACGTGTGTGGTTTATATGCAAACCATTTCGCCTTGCGGTGTAAAATACGCGGCGCAAGGCGTTTTTGTGAGATCGAACATCCAGGATTCATCTACCGTTAACTAACGTTAAGTTGATACCTGGGTATTGTAGGCGAAACACTGACTCGATCTTCAGGGTAATTCCTACACTTGATATAGTGCTAGTCCGATGTATAACGGGCTGGCAGTCGGGTATCTTTAACATAAGGTTTCCATGCGCCCGTGGCTCAGCGAAAGGGAAGCGGAACCCCAGCGCTCGCAGGCGTTCAGAGAGTGGCTCCTCTGCCTGCGGGTGCTTTGTTTTGCCCTGAAAACCCGATACCTTACTCCCTGACAACCTGATACCCTGTTCTCAGAGGAGTGATATGGCCGCAGCCGTTCAATCCGTTTCTGAGAGGGCGTCCAGGAGAATCAACCCCGGAATGGTGGGGCTGATCCTGCTGGTTGTGGTGTGGGGATTGACCGCCATATACGCCGGTTCGCCGTTGCCTCTAAGACTGGTCACGGGCAACAGCATGGCGCCGACTTTTCGGAACGGCGATGTGGCTCTCGTCAAGAGGGTGTCGTTCTCTGACATCGCTGTGGGCGATGTCGTGGCATTCGAGGCCAATGGCCCAACGGGCAGCGACCCACCAGAGATCATGCTGCGCAGAGTGGTGGATATCGGCGTCCTGGCCGACGAGCTGGTCCTGGCTACCATGAGGGAAAACGGCGCTGTGGACCAACACGTCGTGCGCTCTGAACAGATCGAAGGGGTGGCGGTCCTGAAGGTCAAAGCCATCGGCTGGCCTCTGACCATGTTCGATGACCGAAACGCCATGTTCATATCGCTGGGCTCGTTGTTCGCATTGCTGTTGCTTCTGGCGCTACTCGTTCTGTACCTCAGCCTTCGGAGAAAGGGCGAGCCAGCCGTCTCCCAGCCGATCGCGCCGCAATACGCCCCCTCTCCGGTATGGGAGGATGAGGACGTTGGAGATGAGCGCGACGAACTGCGGGAAACGATAACCCGACTCAGCGAGAAAATCGAAGAGATCGAATCCCGCCAGACAGAGCCGCCGCCTGAACCTCAACATGCAGACTCCCCTCCGCCGCCGGTCCCGGATCAGGGCCGCGCGTCTCTGTCCCCGCCGCAACAGTCTCTTGGCCGACGAGAGATCGAAATCGACCCCACGCCCATTGCCGATATGCTGGGTGACCCAGACCCCGGCCCTCTCCAGGAGACTGCCCAACCTCAAGAGCAGGACCCGCCGGAGGAGGTCGAGCCGCCACAGGAGCCAACTGAAACGTCAGCGCCGGCTTCCCGGCCGACCAGGGGCCAGCAGGCTTTCATAACACTGTCAGATGAAGAGCTGGCGGGACTCAATCTTGAGACGCCCGACATACAGCCGGATATTGATAGAGAACCGGCCCCACCGCGCGAGGCGTATTCAGGGTCCCAAATTGACATCGAACTGGAGCCACCCACCATCAAACTGTTCGACGAGTACAGACGGGTCACCGATTTGGTGGGCGAACGCAGCGCTGTGAGATTCGACGCGATCGGAGACGACGAATTCGACAGGATCGTGTCTCGGACAATCGACATCGAGATGCCCCTCCACCTCGCTCTGCTCAGAGACAGGATGGCAGACTACTACGGCGTTCGAGATGATGACGCTCTGCTTCAGCGGCGGTTGGATGGAGTGGTCGCAGCGCTCGTTTCACAGGAGCGTGCCGCCTGGGAACAGGTGGACGGTTCTCTGGCGGCACGGGGCCAGTTTCTGAGCAACCCGGATTTTGATTCCGGTATATCGCCGCGTCGGCCTCGACAGGACGAGCC
The DNA here is from genome assembly GCA_030743915.1 of SAR202 cluster bacterium. Taxonomy (GTDB): domain Bacteria; phylum Chloroflexota; class Dehalococcoidia; order Lucifugimonadales; family UBA1123; genus UBA1123. The sequence goes on from JASLRP010000321.1 coordinate 3,991, forward strand.
GCAACGAGATATCAGGCGTGTAGCCATCAGCGAGTTGCAGGCAGGCGTCGCCAGCGTGATGTGGGCCATGTACACCGCGTCCCGCAGTGTGTTGATCGCCGAGACAGCCCGCCAGTTCGGATATGTCAGGCTCGACGGCCCGATGCACGACCGCATAGGACTCGCCATCGACCGAATGATTCAGGATGGTCGGCTGCTTGACCAGTCCGGCGGACTTACGCTAAAAGACTGACGGTCCTGAACAGGATGAACGTGGCGATCAACCTCAGCTCTTGGTCAGGGCGATAGCTCCGTGGCCTCGACAAACTCCCACAACCCCAGCTTGGTCAGCCATTCTTCGTATTCCTTGTCCCACTGGGCGAACTGCTCTGCATTGTCCGGCCCTCGCTCATTGTACTGGTCGGCGAACAGCACCTCCACAGTGCCGTCGCAGGAGGAATCAGTAAAGGAACGGAGCTTGGTCCCAATGGCAAATCCATCGTCAGCAAACTCCGTGATGTTCGCTTGCAGGAGGCACTCAATACCCGCGTAGTCGAACAGCAGGACAATTTCCATATTGTCTTCTTTGAACTCCTGCTCAGTGGACAGGCCCGGATTCACCGGACGACCCACCAGTGGGATGGGCGTCGGTGTTGGCGTCGGCGTGACAGTCGGCGTGGGTTCGGGCGTGGGCGAGGGAGGAATCGGGGTCGCGGTGCCGATCACGGTAGGCGTCAACAATGGAGGCGCGGGTGTTGCCGTCACCGCCACAGATATGGCTGGCGTCGAAGAAGAGACATCAGATATCGGAGTGACGAACGCCGCTCCCGGAGTCGCAACAGGCGCTTCGCTGAGAACATCGGTCGGCGTCGGCAGCACCGGCGTCGTAGTGTTTTCGGGAATTCCAGTGACCAGGAATGCCCCAGCCGTCAACAAGAGCGCGCCCATCACAAGCGCGATTATCGGGCCGAACCATGCCGATGGAACTCCCCATCCGATGGCAATGTTCTTGAGGGACTGCCAGACTTGCTCCATGCTCGGTTGGCATCTCCTGGATTGGCGTTATGTGGGGCCTGCGGCGTGTCGGAATATCATAAGGCGCAGCGCTCGGTTGTGTGACATTATACCAATGAAGGGTAATGACAGACAGATTCCGACTGTGCCTTGAGTCATCCTGCGGTACAATTATAGTGTGTGGTATTGACGGGAATCAGGCGGTCTGAATCCACGACTGCCTGGGGTTTGGGGAGCATGTGATGTTCGCCAGCGCGAAAAAGCAGGCGCGCTCCGATTGCGTCCTGCTTGGGGCAGTTATAGTTGCAGGCGTCTCAGTTGGTATTTTGCTAGCGCTAATCGCGGCGAAATCGTACGGGGTCGGCTCACCTTCGGTTTCCGCAGAATCATTTGACAACGCGTCGCTGGGCTTCGGCGTTATGTCGCCTGATGTCGCTCAGAACGATGAACAGGCCGCCCCAGATACCCAGTCTGCCATTGGCAACAATCTTCCAGCCTTCCCGGGCCAGGATTTTCCTTTACCCCCGACGGCGCTCAATTCCCAATCGCTGACTCCAGAAAGCGCAGTCACAGCCTCAGGTGAAACGCTGTCCAGTCAGGACACACCGGCCGACCCTAGCCAGGGCATCGGAGAGCAAGATGTCGCTAGCCTTGATTCAACGAGTGTTGACGAGACTGAGGGCACAGTCACGACCTCGCCGCCTTTGGAGGAGCAGGTCGCATCCCCAGTTATCGATCCGGAATCGCCGGGCACAGATGACAGCGTCGTCAACACGGCTCCAACTACACCCGTCGCTCCCTTGGGACCGGAACCTCAACTTGTAGGCCCGACCAAACTGCTTCCTGAGGTTTCCGGCGCTGTCTTCTTGCCAGAGGCGTCAGAGTTGGTTGGCAACTCGATGTTTGGCGATTCCACCTTCGATGGCGGCTCGGTGAAAGAGGCGGCCCGGGCGGTGATAACTGACGAGTGGGGAGACCTCAGTTTGGCAGGCGCGGACATTTTTGGCGTCGCCAATTCGCTGGATGTCCTTGGTCTCTATCGCAGTCACATTGGACAGTCTGACTGGATGCTCTATGCGGACGTCGAGGGAACGTCCAGCGCGCTGATGTTCGTTCTGAACAATCAGACGCTTGTCATACTGACCCTGGAACCCCGCCAGATGCGACTGCTGGGCCAGGAGTCGGAGGGCGTCGCGCTGATGCTGTTCAATAACGACTAACGGCGGACGTTTTCTACTGTCATGGGCACGAAAACAGACTGAACCGCATAGCCATTCTGAGGTCGCATCCGAAGAATTTGGCCGTAGGTAGGCGACGGTTGTTGCGCGCGGCCAGATACTTCGCTCCGCTCAGTATGGCAAAAGGGCGCTGTGTATACCAGGGATGTACTTCAGCCTGGCCGAGAGGCTCTGAGTATGGCGACCGGGCCTCCGATGCTCCCTTAGTTGAACTGGAAGGAGTCCAGACCCTCGACAATCTTGAGCGGGGCCGTCATATCCAGGTCTTCGGAGTCGTCCTGTTCCAGCCTGCTCATCTCTTCCAGCAGCTCCTGGAGTTGCACCAGGCCGGTGATGTTGTCGGATAGCTGGGCTATCTGGTTGAGGGCGTGATCAACCGATTCCAGCGCCACGGGGTCGTCGATTCGTTGTTCAACTTGCTTCAGGTCAACGATCACTCGATTGAGTCGCCCCGAAATGGTGTCCATGAATTCAGGCATGTGTCTGTTCCCTCCAAGACATAAGCATGGATTACGGCCATCGCATTGCATGAGCGTTGCCCAACAGACTTCAGCGGGCCATGCGATGCGGGTTTGGTTGACCGTTGCGACCAGTTTATAGGAACAAATTTCAGATACTAGCCATGAACGTATATATCGGACGTATATGTTTGAGTTCTAGAAACTTGTAACGTTTCTTAGATTCTGTTCAAGATTGCGCTGCGGAGGCAAATTGCGATCACGGCGCCCAGATACGCAACGTCCGATCACCCACGCCGACCCCGACGGCCATCCTGCCATCTGACAGCGCGACAGCCGCGATGTTGGTCGTGAGTCTCCCATCCAATTCGATGGTCCAGGCGACTTCTGTTCCGTCCGAGGTGCGGCGGATGGCTCCCAATTTGGTCAGCGCCTGGTCTGGAAGCAGGAGTTCAACTCGACCGTCGCCATCGAAATCTCCGGCAATCGCCATGTCCAGGTTGCGCGACCCTATGACGTGGGACGTGAAGTTGGGAGCCTGGGTTACCACTCGTAGGCGATTATCCTCCAGCCGGTAGAACTCGGTGACCCCGCCGATGTGAGGCGTCAGCACATCGGCCAGTTCCAACTCTCCGTTGGGGCCGAAAGGGGCAACTGCGATCTGGTGACGCCACCGGGAGCCTCGACCTATAGCAGGCCCTTCCGCAAAAATCTTGCCTGATTCATCAAACACAACCACCTGCGCTCCCTGTTCGGCGTTGCTCAGAGTGACGATGATCTCGCGGGCGCCGTCACCGTTCAGGTCTGTCCAGATGGGAGCTATGCCCTCGACCACCGTGTCGCCGGGAATCTGGATATTCAGCGTGATCCTGACCTCGGGTTTGGTCTCGACAATCGTGAAGCTGGCGGCTTCAGTCGCGTCGCCCAGAACGCCGTGCCGGTAGCGACTGGTGGCGTCGGTCAGCAGCAACAGACGGTCGCGCTCATCGACCAGAATGCGGGCGTCAGGCAGGGCATTGACGGGAAGTCGGGTCTCGCCTGTGGATTTGCGGACCACCAGATTGCCGTCAGTGTCGATGTAGGCCCGGCCCTTGCCGCCCTCTATCGGCACGGGATGAGACGCGGGAGAGGCGTCCTCGGTATCTGCCGTCACGAGGGCCACGTTTCCTGAATCATCAACGCTCAGTGCAGGAGGCATGGCTGCCGACAGCCTGCCGGGTGACATATCCACCTCGGTCACCTGACGGCCCGACACCTGAAAGTACAAAAGTCGGCCGTCATCCAGCGCGACGGCCCACAGACTGCCGCCCTCGGAAGTCACAGCTACGACCCACTGAGGCTCGCCATCGAGAGGGACGTCGATAGGCTGAGCGTCGGGCATAGACCCTCGACCCTCGACGATCCGGTTTCCGTCATGCTGAACATATGTGTAGCCCGCGGGCATCAACTCTTCTTCAACAGGCTCGGCAGTGGGTAGAGCCGTTGGAGATTCAGGCGCGGGGGCAGGCGTGTCGTTCTGACAACCAACGAATATCAAAATAACAATGCAGGCTAGTAGGAATAACGGCCGAGATGTCATGGATATAATTCTTGCACAAACGTGCCTGTGTTAGCGAAGAACATGCTTTGCCATGCTGAGCCAGAGCGAAGCATCTCGTCGCCTGCCTTCCAACTGTTTTTGGCGTACGATCGGACCTTACTGCTGTGGCCTCAGGGTGGCTATTATCTTGCGGCCCGATACAGCGCTCCAGAAATCCCGCGCTCCCTGGTGTAGCCCAGCTTTCGAGCCACGGCCGCCGAGGCATGATTCGCGCTTTCGCAGACCCACACCGTCTGAAATCCTGACTTTTCGCACTCACGGATAGTCGCTGCGCACGCCAGCGTCGAGTACCCCTTGCCTCTATGGGCGTCATTCGTGACCGTCGCCATCTCGCAGGTGTCCAGCGCGTAGTAGGTCGCGTACGCCTCGCTGAGGATCTCGTCTCCTCGCATCAGACAATACCCGACGCCCTTCTCAAGAAATCTTTCGAGACTGCCTGACACCCGAATCGGGTCATCTCGCCATAGGCATCTCTCGATCAGTTGACTGTCCATCCTACGCAATGTGCATTCCGGAGGCATGCCCTGCAACAGAGCTTCCAGGCTTGTGGCGCCATCGGAACGGGCGGTGAACTCCAGAGCGATGTCGGTCCCTTCGGCGTCAGGGTTTGGAGGGAGAGCATAACCAGGCTTTTCCCCAGTCCAATGGCTGAGGCCCACATCTCCGGACTTTCGTAACTCGGCTATTGCGAGGCGCAACTCTTCCGACTTGATCGAACCGCCGATGAATGCCAGCCCGACTCCCGCCTCTCTGACTACCCCCCACGTTGGACCTGACGGGCTGTCGGTCAGAATTCGGCCTATGACGTTGCCTGCCAGAACTCCGAAGCAGCGATGCGCGTTGAGCATGCCGGAGTCGAAGAGTTCGCTCAAGCCAGGCGTGACCTGGGCGGAAGTTATCTCAATCATCCTTCTCGTTGGCCTTCAAATGCTGGTCCAGCCAATCAGAAATCCGATGCAACCTGTCGATTCTAAGGTCGGGCGGGCCGTTGCGAGACATTCCGTGGCTGGTCTCCGGCGGATAGCGAACGAACACCGTCTCGCGCTTCAAAAGTTTCAGGGCCACATATAGCTGTTCGGCATGGTGGATGGGACAGCGCAGGTCGCCCTCGCTGTGAATGATGAGGACGGGAGTGTGGATGTTCTCGACAAACCGCAGGGGCGATTGCTGCCACAGGGTATCCGGGCGGTCCCAGGCGTTGCCTTTCCAGAAGCCATCCACAGCTTCGGGCAGGTCCACGGTGCCGAAGTCGGCGACCATATTGGAGACGCTGCGTTCGGTGACTGCGCAGGCAAAGCGGTCGGTGTTTCCGATAATCCAGTTGGTCATGAAACCGCCGTAGCTTCCGCCGGCCACGGCCATGCGGGACGAGTCCACATAGGGCAGGGTTTCGGCGTAATCGGCGGCGGCCATGACGTCCTGATAGTCGAGGCCGCCCCAGTTGCCACGGATGCAGGCGCTGAACTCCTCCGAGTATCCTGTGCTGCCTCTGGGATTGGTGTACAGCAGAACGTATCCCCGCGCCGCGTGGGTTTGGAACTCGTGGAAGAAGGCGTTGCCGTACTGGGCCTCTGGACCGCCGTGAATGTATAGCAACAGCGGATATTTTTGCTGAGAGTCGAAATCGGTAGGTTTCATTATCCAGCCCTGGAGGTCTGTGCCGTCAGATTCCTTGAACCACACTTCTTCAGGTTGAGAGATTGTTGCCTGACTCAGAAAATCGGAATTCATGTGAGTGAGAGGCTTCAATTCTGTGGGAGAGGGCGCAATCGCGGTGAACACCTCCGCTGGTTGAATCTGCGTTCCAACCAAGAGAGCAAACCGCTGGGAGTCCTGGCTGAAAGTGAATCCTGCAACCTCCAAATCCCCGTCGATCAATGTCGCAGGCTGGCCCTGGCCGTCTGAAGACACGCCATAGAGATGACAGCTTCCTCGGTCGCTGACCACGAAATACAGAGTCCCGCCGTCGGTGCTCCAGATGGGCGTTGTGTTTCCCGACTCGATCGCGTCGCTGATAGTCTCATCGCCCAGAGTGCGGTCGAGAGCGCGAGTGAGGCAGGTCGCCTGATCGCTCCCTAAATCGGCCACCCACAGGCGACTGAATCGAGGCTCCCACGGATCGTCTCCAGATTCCTGGCCCAGATAGGCAATCCGGTTACCATCGGGCGACCAGGACGGGCCGCCTTTATAACCGATGGGTGCCGGAATTTCGCGAGGCTCGTCGCCTTCGGCGTCAACCAGCCAAAGGTCGATCTGATAGGGCCGGGCGTCGGGATCGTCGCATCGGTTGGAGATGAAAGCAATCTGGGCGCCGTCAGGAGACCACGCTGGAGAGCGATCATCGAACTCGCCGTCTGTGAGTTGGACAGCCTCGCCGGTCTGAGAGTCGCAGGTCCAGATGTGGGTGCGGCCTTGAAGATACCCCTCACCATCCATCCGATACCGAAGTCGCGTGATGACTTTTGGAGGGCTGGAGGCGTGTTTCTTCTCGCGTTCCTTGCCTGCGTCCTGGGTCCAGTCGGCATGGGTGGGTTGGTATGTGAATGCCAACCTTGTGCCGTCAGGAGACCACACCGGGGCGCCAACGTCACCCTCGGCCAGGCGCGTAACCTGACGAGCCTCCCCTCCGTCGGATGGAATCGCCCAAATCTGGATTTGCTGGTCCACCGTGCGAAGGAAGGCTATGGCAGAGCCGTCGGGCGACCATCGAGGCGCGCTGTCGGGACCCTCGCCGTAGGTAAACTGCCGTGTTTGTCCGCCGGCAGTATCTGCCATCCACAGGTGGGTCTGATATCGGTTCTTCTCCGAGTCCACCGTCTTCAGTGTGAACGCTACCCTCTCGCCATCGGGACTTATCTGAGGGTCGCCTACCAGCCTGAGTTGACATAGATCTTCTGGAGTAATTCCTCGGTTGCTCATCTGCCGTTCTCCTGAGCGAGATATTGTTGATGAATACTACATAAAAAGCTATCAGCTTTCAGCAGCAGGCAACATTCTGATGGCGTGAAAGGAGGTTTTAGGTCACAGGATGTCAGGTGTCAGGACTCGCCATTCTGAACGGGCGTGAAGAATCTGATTGTCAGAACAACAACGCTCGTTCCACGGACCAGATGCTTCGCCTCGATTCAGCATGGCGATCGCGCTTTTTCACCTTTGATTGGAGTTGGCGACAACCCACATCGTTGATTCTGAGGATGGATCCAAAGTTCCTCGCCTTAACAAACAACGCCTGTCTTCCAAGACGCCCGGGCGCTTCGCCAACTTCGACATGGCGAGACTGATCATCCCGAATTCCAGAAGATTTTCGGTGACCCAAAATGAGGCGCCATCCGCAATATGTTTGAGCGCTGACACGGTGGCTTATGATAGGATTAACGTAGGAATATTCAGATTATGATTCTGCGCTTTGATGTGGATAGCATTTGTGCGCCGTTTTAGGTCATTGACAATTTTCAAACCCTGAAATAGACTCGAATTTGGAGCCATAATTAACCGTTGTAAACAGACGACAATAGAGCGGTCGATTAGGGGCGAGTAAATGAATAGTTTTCAGACCAACCCGAGTAGAATCAGCAAGATTCTTCTGGTTTTATTGCTGGGATTGGCGGTGGTTTTCAGCCAGGTTTTTACCCCGCCTGCATTCACCGACCACGGGGCGGATGAATCACACGACGCCTTGCTTTCAGAGCACTTCGAGACGGCATCTCATGACGCCTTTGTGTCTGACCATGAGGCGACTGGTTCTCACAACCCGATCCTCTCTGACCACGATGAGACTGCCTCTCACGACGCCGTAATATCTGAGCATGAGGCGACAGCTTCCCACGATCCGGTGTTTTCAGGGCACTTCGACGTAGGCTCTCATGAAGCGTTCAGTTCAGAGCATGACGAGCGCGGCTCCCACGACCCATTGTTATCTGGGCACTTTGACGCAGGCTCTCATGACTCCTTTGTATCATCGCATGACGACTCAGGCTCTCATGATCCCGTGCTGTCAGACCATTTCGAGTTTGGCTCTCACGACACTATAGTATCGGGTCACGATGAGAGCGGCTCGCACGATTCTGTGCTGTCAGGCCACTTCGACACTGCCTCCCATGAGGCGTTTATTTCAGAGCATGACGACCAAGGCTCTCACAATACGGCGTTCTCTGAGCATTTCGACATCGGCTCCCACGAAGCGTTCAGTTCAGAGCATGACCAGACAGGCTCCCATGACACCACGCTGTCCGAGCATTTTGACATCGGCTCTCACGAGGCGTTCAGTTCGGAGCATGACCAGACAGGCTCCCATGACACCACGCTGTCCGAGCATTTCGATGTTGGCTCTCACGAGGCGTTCAGTTCGGAACATGATGAGCGCGGCTCCCATGATCCGACACTTTCTGAACACTTCGACACAGGCTCTCACGAGGCGTTCAGTTCAGAGCATGACGAGCGCGGTTCCCATGATCCGACACTTTCTGAACACTTTGATAAAGGCTCTCACGAAGCATTCGTTTCCGAGCATGACGAACGCGGCTCCCATGACCCAACGCTTTCAGAGCACTTCGACATTGGCTCCCACGAGGCGTTCAGTTCAGAGCATGACCAGACAGGCTCTCACGACAGCACGCTGTCCGAGCATTACGATGTTGGTTCTCATGAAGCATTCATCTCGGAACATGACGAGCGCGGCTCCCACGACCCGACGCTGTCCGAGCATTTCGATATCGGCTCGCACGAGGCGTTCAGTTCAGAGCATGACCAGGCAGGCTCTCACGACAGCACGCTGTCCGAGCATTTCGACGTTGGTTCCCATGAGGCGTTTATCTCGGAGCATGACGAGCGTGGCTCCCATGATCCGACGCTATCGGAGCATTACGACGTCGGTTCTCATGAGGCATTCATCTCGGAGCATGACCAGATAGGCTCCCACGACTCGACGCTGTCGGAACACTTCGACGCAGGCTCCCACGAGGCGTTCATTTCCGAGCATGACGATCGTGGCTCCCATGATCCGACGCTGTCTGAGCATTTCGATGTCGGCTCTCATGAGGCGTTCATCTCAGAGCATGACGAGAGCGCTTCTCACGACCCGGTGTTCTCCGAGCATTACGACGTCGGCTCCCACGAGGCGTTCATCTCAGAACATGACGAGAGCGCTTCTCACAACCCAACGCTTTCCGAACATTATGACATCGGTTCCCACGAGGCGTTCATTTCCGAGCATGATGAGCGTGGCTCTCACGATTCGTTGCTATCAGAACACTACGACGTTGGCTCCCATGAGGCGTTCATCTCAGAGCATGACGATCGCGGCTCCCATGACCCGTTGCTATCAGAACACTTCGACATTGGCTCTCATGAGGCGTTCATCTCAGAGCATGACGAGCGCGGCTCCCATGACCCGCTGCTATCCGGGCACTACGACGTCGGTTCCCATGAGGCGTTCATTTCTGAGCATGACGATCGCGGCTCGCATGATCCGTTGTTCTCGGGGCACTTCGACGTCGGCTCCCATGAGGCGTTCATCTCAGCACATGATGAGCGCGGCTCCCACGACCCGCTCCTGTCCGGTCATTACGACGTCGGCTCTCACGAGGCATTCATATCAGCGCATGACGAGCGCGGCTCTCACGATCCGTTGCTCTCGGAACATTACGACGTTGCCTCCCACGAGGCGTTCCTGTCCGCGCATGACGAGCGTGGCTCTCATGACCCGGTGGTCTCGGACTCCCACGCGGGGACCGATTCTCACAACGCCGTGATCTCGGAGCATGATGAGACGGCCTCCCACGACACCCTGCTGTCCGAGCATTTCGATATTGGCTCTCACGAGGCGTTTATCTCGGAACACGACGAGCGTGGCTCCCACGACCCGTTGTTCTCAGGACACTTCGACATTGGGTCTCACGAGGCGTTTATCTCGGCGCATGACGAGCGTGGTTCTCACGATCCGTTGCTGTCCGGGCACTATGACGTAGGCTCACACGAGGCGTTCATCTCGGCGCATGACGAGCGCGGCTCTCATGACCCGTTGCTGTCGAGTCATTACGACGTCGGCTCTCACGAGGCGTTTATTTCGAACCACGATGAGCGGGCGTCTCACGATCCTCTGTTCTCAGAACACTTCGACACTGGTTCTCATGACTCGGTGTTGTCCAACCACGACGAACGCGCATCCCACGACCCGTTGTTCTCGGAACACTTCGATGTTGGCTCTCACGACTCTGTGTTGTCGAACCACGATGAGAGCGCATCCCATGATCCGTTGTTCTCGGGACACTTCGACACAGGCTCCCACGATGCAGTGCTGTCCAATCATGACGAGAGCGCGTCCCATGATCCGTTGTTCTCAGAACATTTCGACGTAGGCTCTCACGACTCGTTTATCTCGGCGCATGACGAGCGCGCGTCCCACGATCCGGTATTCTCAGAGCATTTCGACTCTGGCTCTCACGACTCGGTATTGTCGAACCACGATGAGAGTGCGTCTCACGACCCATTGTTCTCAGAACATTTCGATGTTGGCTCTCATGACTCGATTCTGTCGAACCATGATGAGAGCGCGTCTCACGACCCGCTGTTCTCAGAACACTTCGATGTCGGCTCTCACGACTCTGTGCTGTCGAACCACGACGAGCGAGCGTCCCACGACCCGTTGTTCTCAGAACACTTCGATGTAGGTTCCCACGACTCGGTGTTGTCGAACCACGATGAGAGCGCGTCTCACGACCCTGTGTTCTCAGAGCATTTCGACTCCGGCTCCCACGACTCGGTGTTGTCGAACCACGACGAGAGCGCGTCTCACGACCCGTTGTTCTCAGAGCATTTCGACATAGGCTCTCACGACTCGGTGCTGTCGAACCACGATGAGAGCGCGTCCCACGACTCTGTGT
>JASLRP010000322.1 GCA_030743915.1 SAR202 cluster bacterium
TAGACCTGTTTCTTGGCCAGAGTGACGAATATGTTTCCAGGCCCGCAGATGATATCCACAGCGGGAATCGTCTCGGTCCCGTACGCAATGGCTCCGATTGCCTGGGCGCCGCCCACGCCGAACACACGGTCAACACCTGCAATGTCAGAAGCCACCAGGGTGACCGCTTCGGGTTTTCCGGTTTTGGCTGGAGGCGTGCAAACCAACACTTCCGAGACGCCGGCTACTTTGGCGGGAATTGCCGACATCAACACCGTCGACGGCAACGGTGCCGTCCCGCCAGGGATGTACGCGCCGACCCTCTCGCAGGGCACCACCAAACCGCCGTAACCCTCATCAAAGTTCATCCAGCTTTCGGGTTTGGAGGCGCGGTGGTATTTCTCGACCCGCTCGGCAGACAGTTCCAGCGCTTCGATCACCGCGCGGTCAACATCGTCATAACTGGACTTGATCTCGGCCCTCGTGACCTCGAATTCATCCAGTTCGACGCCTTCAATTGCGTTGGCCAGTCGCCGGATGGCGGAATCGCCCTCTGCCTTAACGGAAGCGAGAATCCTCTCGACCGTCTGCTGGGGTGTCAGAGGCTCGCCAAACACCCTCTCGGTGGTTGCCTGGACGTGGGCGGGCACGGAATCCAGATTGATGCCTCTATCGACGCTGAGAATACGCTTGGCTTGTTCGATGCCCCTCGCAATCTTCAATCGAGGTACTCCGCGACCGCGTTCACCAGCGAATCGACGGCGCGTGTCTTGAAATCGTCCACCGTGTCGCGGGGCACGACATCGTATATCTGGTCTAGAGATTGGGGCATTCGCTCCAGGAAGTCGTTTACGAGATCGTCAGCGGGATGATCCGCGTCGCCAGCAGCGATTCTTCGGGCCATGTATCTCAGGCGGTCCCAGGAGAACTCTCTGCTCACGACCTCAATCACCCAATCGCGCCACTTCGACAGAGGCTCCAGTTCCAGAAACTCAACGTTCACTCGCTCCGGAGCGAACTCGACATCTTCCATCCAACTGCCCACCCGTTGGTACACTTCCCGGTCGAGGTCAAGCTGTAACGCCCTGTCCAACATTCTCCCTGTGGTGGCATCCTCGAACACGTCTCGGTTCCCGAAATAGGGCCTGAACAGGTGGAATATGTACGATTCGTCTGCCAGAAGATGGGTGATATATCCGGCCACGAACGCGCGGGTTGGGCCATCGAGAGCGTTGGTCTCTTTGAGTTCAGGGTGCGCGCCGAACATCGTTTCCACGCCCGTCCCAACGTGCTGAAAATCAAGGTCGGTGAAATGGTACATTTCCCGGCCCTGGCGGGTAATCACCCTGATATCCGGCGACGTGGAACCCAGCAGAAAGTATCCGAGATGATCCTGCAGATTCGGGTGCTGAAGGACCTCTGCTGTTTGCATGGCGAGATTTATGTGGGCTGGTAGGTTGGGCAATGTTGATTTCTCTAACGCTGGGCGCCATTCGAGGTCAGGCGTTCATGCGCCTTGTGCGACGAGTCGAACACATAGTTGGGCTGTGAAACGGTCACGCTGGTCCCGCCGACGCTCCTGATCTGTTCCACGGCAGCCAGCAATCGGGACTGCTCGACTATGACCGTTACGGCAAACCAACCCTCAGCGTCTCGAGTGTAAACTTTGGAGATTGTCGGGCCTCTCAATCCTGAAATGTCGGCGTGGTCGAGGACATATCCGGCAACATCCTCAGCAGTCTCGCCTTTCATGTTCGCGGTGACGCTGTAAAACTCCCTGGCCGCGAGATGCGCCTCGATCATGTCGGTCAGTGAACGCGCACGTTCCATCTGAGCGTCATCCTCTCCAGAACGAAATCCCCGCCCAACGAGACAAGCCTGAGAGGCGATCAGCGTCCCGCCGTCGATCTGTTTCAGATGATTGGCCCTCATGGTTGTGCCGCTCTCTGTGATGTCAGCGATGATATCGGCGAACCCCATCGCCGGCGCGACCTCCAGTGTTCCACTGGACTGAACGAGGGAGAAGTAGTTCACTCCATTCGCGAGAAGATGTCGCTCTACAAGGCGAGGATATTTGGTGGCTATCTTGAGATCGCTGCCTTCAGCCCTGAACTCCACGGAGAGGTCAGCGATATCGGCAATGGAGGTGACGTCGATCCAAGAGTCCGGCACGCCCAAGACGAGCTGGCTCCTGCCGAATCCCAGTTCAATTATCACCCTAGTTTCCCCATCCTCGCGTCGGCTTTCCAGAAACCTGTCTTTGCCGACGATGCCCAGGTCTGCGCTTCCCTCATCTATTTTCTGGGTGATATCGGAACCTCGTTGAAAGCTGACCGCCACGCCCGGAAGCGCGGGAATCTCGGCAGTGTAAGTCCGTGAGTTGGTCCGCAACACCCCCAACCCACAGGAACGCAAGAGATCAAGCGCTGGTTGGTAGAGCGCTCCGCTGCTGGGAATTGACAGCCGAAGGGGTGATGTGGTTTCCACGCTAACCTTTCTCGGTCCTTGAGGCGGCTGGCTCTGGATCGGAATTCAAGGCATCTATTATCTGCTCGATGTTGAAGGCGAAACCCAAAGCAGGCATGTCGCGCACGCCTCCCAGCGCTTTCACAAGACCGTCGTAGCGGCCACCGCCGCCGATGGGCGCTTGTTCCCCCTGGCTGTTGATCACCTGCGCCTCGAACACCAGCCCCGTATAGTAGGCGAGGCCGCGAGCGAGAGACAGGTCCACCGTCACTGATTCCATGGGGAATCCGCTGGCGTCCAGTTGTTCAATCACACTTTGCAGGTTTTGTATGATTGT
>JASLRP010000323.1 GCA_030743915.1 SAR202 cluster bacterium
CATGCGCTGGTTGATGGCCCTGTCATCGCTGGTGGCTCTGGGCATGGGACTGTTGTTGACCTCGGGACAGGCCCAACTCTGGCAGTTGCTCCTTCTGCCCATGATAGGCGGCAGTATCGCCACAACTTCAATGACCACTCGACAGAGTTTCGTCTTTGACGTCGTTGGCCCGGAAAATGTGCTGAACGGGATGGCCTTCCTGAGCCTTGCCATGCGCACTGGAGGGATGATCGGAGCGCTGGTGGTGGGATTCATCCTGGCCAATTTCGGCGCTGGTGGTGGATATTTCGTTCTGGCAGGTGGATACCTGATGTCCACAGTCATACTCTCGTTCATTCGTTCCCGGGGGCAGGCGGCGCCGGCAGGCGGAAGCAACATGCTCAAAGGGTTGGTGGAGTTCTGGACGGAACTCAGGCACAACAGGACCGTTTCAGCCCTAGTGATAGTCGTGGTTTTTGTGGAGTTCTTCGGATTCACGACCCAGGCTTTGATGCCGAGTTTCGCCAGAGATGTGCTGGACATTGGCGCTGAAGGATTGGGCGTCTTGACCGCTGCGTTCTCTGCAGGAGGTATGTTGGGCATTTTCCTGGTTTCAGTGTTCGGAGACATACGTCGTCAGGGACTGGTGTTCATCGCGGTCGTGCACGTGTTTGGCGTGGCGTTGCTGTTGCTGGGGTTTGCTCCGAACGTGTACGTCGCTATCGCCGTCATACTGGTCATGGCCGCAATGATGGCCCTGTCTGACCTGTTCTCTCAAACGCTGATGCAGAGGCTTGTCCCCAACGATCTTCGAGGTCGAGCGATGGGCGCCTGGACCGCGGCCGTCGGCACCGCTCCAGTGGGCAACCTGGAGATTGGGGCTGTCGCGTCGTTCTTCGGAGTCACCGTGGCGCTGGTGGTTCACGGCGCAGGACTTCTCGTCGTGGCCGTCATCACCCTGGCCGTGTTCGGCAAGCTCAGACGAGTGTGACGGTTGGCGCCAAATGCCTATTTTGATGTTGACACGAACGTGATCCACGGCGCGGCAATCGACTTGAAATGATCCCAGCTTCCAGGTTCAGGATTGGGGTGGTCTGACGTCTCTTCCCACAGTCCGTCGAGAGTGAATCCGTTCTCGACAAGGCCATTCACCAGAGCGCTGAGGGTGTGACGAAACTCCCTGGGACCGAGGATTCGTTGGTTCTCGCCATCGTATCCCTTCACGTCCCAGTGGGTGTCCGGGTAAATTATCTCCTCATCGGCGTAGGCGTCTTTCAGCAGATAGCCTTCGCCGTTCCATTTTTCGTCAAGTATGGAGTGCGTGAACGGATTGGTGCAGTGCAGCCGGTAAACTCCACCGTTCTTCAGGACAC
The DNA here is from genome assembly GCA_030743915.1 of SAR202 cluster bacterium. Classification (GTDB taxonomy): domain Bacteria; phylum Chloroflexota; class Dehalococcoidia; order Lucifugimonadales; family UBA1123; genus UBA1123. The sequence goes on from JASLRP010000323.1 coordinate 1,353, forward strand.
GAGCAACCTGTTGGAATACCACACGAACGTCAGGAACGAAATTAATCGAGTGGGCCTGCCACACGATGTCGAAGGTCCCAGGCTCGAATCGGGAAAGGTCTCGCATGTCGCCCTGATGGGTCTTGATGTCCAACCCATAGTGGGTGGCCGCTTCTCGGTCTCGCTGCAACTGAGTCTCCGAGAGGTCCAACACCGTGACGTTGGCCCCCATCAATCCGAAGGCGGCCGACTGCTGGCCGCCACCTGCCGCCAGACATAGCACATTTCTACCCTCCACTTCGCCCAATCTGTCCTCCGGGTCGAACACCTTTCGGGCGGTCGTTTCGTCCAGGTCCAGGAAAGGGCGTGAGTACTGGATGCCCGCCTGGGCAAGCTCTTCCCATCTTTCTTTGTTGAATCGGGCTATTTCGTCCATGTATGTCAACTCCTCAGTCAGGCCAGTGTACCCGAGATCGCTGGATATTTTCGATGACGCACCGCCCTCTGTTACTATCGGGATTCGAATAATTACAAACTTACACCTGACATTTCTATTTTGAGGACAGAAAACATGGCCGGAGATCGAAATAACAAGATGATTCTTGGGGCTTTTTTGCAGGCCGCCAACTGCTCGAATTACGTGGGGTCATGGAGGCATCCAGCCTCGGAGCCGAATTTCCTGACGGCGGGATTTTATCAGACCATCGCCCGCACCCTGGAGCGCGGGAAGCTCCACTTCGCATTCATTGACGACAGGCTCGCCATGCCCGGCAGGTACGGAGATGATGTTGACGAAGCAATACGCCACGGCGTTCGGGTCGTGAAGCTGGACCTCACACCCGTGACTATGGCGATGACGATGGCGACCCAGCATCTGGGCGTGGGCGTCACGTATTCCACGTCGTACTATGCTCCATTTCATATCGCTCGGCTGTTCGCGACGATGGATCATTTCACCGGTGGCCGCGTCGGGTGGAACGTCGTGACATCCCTCAATGACTCCGAGGCTCAGAACTTCGGACTGGAAAGCCATCTCGACCACGATGGCCGTTACGATCAGGCGGACGAGACTATGGAGATCGTAACCGGGCTGTGGGACTCGTGGGATGACGATGCCCTCAAGGCGGACAAGGCCTCCGGGGTGTTCGCCGACCCGGACATGGTGCACCGACTGGACTACCAGGGCGAATTTCTGAACTCCCGAGGGCCGCTGACCGTTCCCCGCTCTCCACAAGGCCATCCCGTGATCATGCAGGCGGGACAGAGCGCCAGGGGAAAGGCTTTCGGCAGTCGCTGGGCTGAAGTTGTGTTCGCGTTGTTCCGCACCATAGAGCGTGGGAGGGAGATCAGGACCGAGCTTCGGGATCGAGCCACAGCCAACGGACGGGACCCCGAAAGCATCAAGATCGTGACGGCGGCCTACGTCATCGTCGGCGAAACCGAGACGATAGCCCAGGAAAAGCTGGCATTGATCGAAAGCCTTGCTGACCCGGTGGACAAGGTGACCTTGTTGTCCGAGCTTTTGAACTTCGACTTCTCCCGTCCCAGCCTAGATCAGGTAATGACTGATGATGACCTGGATCAGATATCAGGCTCTCGCGGTCTGGCCGAGAACATCATAGAGGGCGGAGATCGGTATCCGACTTTCGGAGAGTTCATCGAGAACAGCGCGCGAGGAACGGTTCACGAGTTGCCCAAGTTCGTCGGGACCCCCAGGCAGATAGCCGACGATATGGAGGAGTGGTTCACCGGCGAAGCCTGCGACGGCTTCATGGTTGCAGCCACCCACATCCCCGGCTCCTACGAGGATTTCGTGCGATTGGTAGTCCCGGAGCTTCAACGTCGAGGCCTGGCGCAAACGGAGTACAACGGCGGGACGCTCCGTGATCATTTGGGATTGGCGCGTCCTCCTTCAGCGGGTGGACCCTGAAACGGCTGTCTGAACAGCAGAGCGGATCGGCCCAATGTCATCGACCAGAAATACCGCATCGATATTCTTTGGATGGACGCCGACCAGCACAAGGTTCGGGTTTCCTGCTCCCCGGTTCCACCATACAGTTGCGAAGCGGGCCTTGCCCAACGAGGAACCGTCGTGGGATCGCAGTTCCTGAGGAGTGATGAATACCACCTCCAGCCTTTCGCCGGGGTCAGAGCCTACGATTCGAATAGCTCGTTGGGGCGGATCAACCACGGCCAGAATGTCTCCAAGATTTTCCAGGAGGTCGTTGATGGGGTCGGCCACAGTGATTCTTGCGAATCCATTGTCCAATCTTGTGATTGACTGACTTTGCCTGCCCAAGGCGACCCTGGATGGTGTGTCGGGAATTGCCAGATCCGCGTGGCCATCCACAATATTGGCAAGAGTTTCCGCGTTCAATGCGTAATTCGGCTTGCCTGGCGGAGGCCCGCTAATTACTGGGCTTATTGTTCCGTACCATAGGTAACCGGAGCCGATTCCAAGCAATATGCCGTCATGATTGGCGATGATGGTGCTGATTCCCCCTCTGTCTCTGTTGGTTATCGGCAGCAGTTTGAACAACAAATCTTGCATCGGAAAGTAGCTTTCAGGACTAGCTCGGCCATCTACGACTCTCAACCCGCCCTCATCGCGGTGCCTATCGAACAATAATACGGGTTCATCTTCGGAGGGGACAGCAGTGGACTCTAACGAAACATG
>JASLRP010000324.1 GCA_030743915.1 SAR202 cluster bacterium
CAGAACGACCCCTCCTTTCGCGGTGCCGTCCAATTTGGCGAGGAACACGCCGTCGCATTTCATCGCTTCCTTGAACGTGCGCGCCTGCATCAGACCGTTCTGGCCTGTCGTGGCGTCCATCGCGAGAATGACCCGTAGTGATTGGGCGACGCCCTGTCGAGCGATGACATTTCGCACCTTGGTGAGCTCTTGCATCAGATTGGACCGGGTGTGAAGCCTGCCGGCAGTGTCCACAATCACGACGTCGGTCCCTCTGGATTGGGCAGCCTGAACGCTGTCGAAGGCCACCGCGCCAGGATCGGCCCCTTGCCTGTGGGCGACGACATCAATTTCCAGCCTATCTCCCCATACCTCAAGCTGGTCAATAGCGGCGGCCCGGAAAGTGTCTCCGGCTCCCAATAACACGGATTTGCCAGCTTCTTTGTAGAGGTTCGCCAGCCTTGCGATGCCGGTGGTCTTGCCGACTCCGTTAACTCCGACCATCAGGATGACCAATGGGGGTTCGTTGACCTCCATGGTCTGGTTGCCATTCTCCACGCGGAGGAAATCAGCCATCTCCGATTTCAGCGCCGCGAACGCATCCGATGGCTGAGTGATTCCGTCGGACCGGATTCTGTCCCGGAGGCGGTCCAGCAGTTCCATCGTCGTATGGACGCCAACATCTGCTGATATCAGCAGTTCCTCCAACTCGTCCCACATGGCGTCGTCGATCTGGCTGCGCTGAAACACGCGGGTCATCCGTCCGAACCATGTGCGGCGAGTTCGGCTCACCGCTTTCTCGGTGCGTTCCTTGTCTTCTTGTTTGCCTCGTCTGAAAAATCGGAGCATTGTTGTGTTTTGAACTCTCTTTAAGATTTGTCTATCGACTCGACCCAATGAGGGTCCCCGGTATGGCTAAGAAGCCGTGACGCTATCGGCGACACGAACCTGGTCTCCTACGTTGACAACACCGCCTGAAATGACCGTGGCCAGCATGCCGCGCTGTTCCAGGAGTTCCTCTCGGAGGCCGGGGCGTATCTCATCCATGCGGTCGCATGGAGAGCAGAACTGGGTTATCTCGACAACTACATCATCGCCCAGCGTCACGCGCTGGCCTGGCGCGACTTCGTGAATGTCGATACCAGACACGGTCACATTCTCTCTGATCTGACCGATGCCCAGTCCGAAGCCTTCCAGGGTGTCCTCGTCCATCAATAGAACTTGACGCGAAACCCTCGCGCCAGTTTGCACGGCGTGTCGGTCTCCTTCGATGCCGAACCCTTCGATAAATGTGGCTGAGTCCACCGTGTCCATCGGTTTACGGTGCCCAACGCATATTTGCAGCGAGATAATTTCTGCGGCCATTAATTGTCCCCCGTCATGTTTGATTTCGATCGCGCTGCGAGGAGGCGGCGCTGTTCGATTCCGGCCTATGCCCCCGGACGAGTATAGTTAACTGTTTTTTGGGCAGCCTCGTCAACCTCTTCCGGCGTTATCAAGACCGTCGTGTTGACCGAAACTGAACCAGTGGCCGCGACGGCCAGCGATATGGCAGTCATCGTTGCGTGATCCGGAATATCGGCAACGATGTAGGCGTCATTGCCTCCAAATGCGTAGTAGAAAAGTTCCATCGAGCCGCCCATGCCATTCACCAGATTTTCCACGACCTCTCTTCTCTTGGTGCCGCCATCTGCCAATAGTCCCTTGGCTCCTTCCGTGGTGTACGAAGCTGTTACAAGGTACTTAGCCATACTGTCTCCTCCGTTTCGGAATATCCCTGAAAATCTCGACGACTTGTGAACCGGCGACGCCTCCTCAACAGGATAAGCGTAGTCGTCTTGGTGGACTCTGGTCAACCGAATTAGTCTGCGGCTGTGCCATCTCCCTTGATGATATAATCCCGTTGGGCACTCATGGGCGTTTGGGGGCGCCTATCAATCCAATACGACACCCAACCGACAGGAGGGCAGCGTGGTCACCACCGTACAACTGGGCAGCGGAGAATTTAAGTACGAAGTCGCCGTGAATTGGGAGACTATTCCCGAAGGCTATCAGTGGCGGGAAGTCGCCGGAGTCATCACCGACGCCAACGATAATGTGTACGTCTTCAATCGAGGGCCTCACCCGATGATCGTTTTCGACAAGGACGGCAACTTCGCGCAGTCGTGGGGAGAAGACGTTTTCGTCCGGCCACACGGGGCGTCTGCAGGGCCTGACGACACGTTGTACCTTACCGACGACGGCGACCACACCGTTCGCCAATGCACCTTGGATGGCGAAGTATTGATGACCATCGGCGTTCCGGGCCAAGCGGCGGAACTGTACAGCGGCGCCCCTTTCAATCGTTGCACGCATGTGGCCACGGACCCCGACAACGGAGACCTGTTTGTTTCGGATGGCTACGGAAACGCCAGAGTCCACAAGTACTCGCCTGATGGAAACCTGATCATGTCATGGGGCGGGCCAGGAGCAGGGCCCGGCGAGTTCAACATCGTGCACAACATCGCGACGGACCGCGACGGCTACGTGTACGTGTGTGACCGAGAGAACCATCGAGTCCAAATATTCGACCGCAATGGCAATTTCGAGACGGAGTGGTCACACCTCCACCGGCCATGCGCGATTTACATTACAGACGAGCAGAGGGTGTATGTCGGTGAGCTTGGATGGGGAGCGCTGGTGGAGCGCAACACTCCCAACATAGGCCCTCGCGTCACCGTAATGAACACCAGAGGAGACGTGTTGGAGCGTCTCGGGAACGGGTACGGTCTGGAGGTCGGGCAGTTCATCGCCCCTCACGGATTGTGCGTTGACTCTCAGGACAACATTTACGTCGGCGAGGTCGCACATACCAGCATAAGCCACTTCGACACGCCACCGGACGTGGTCCGCAGTTTCCAAAGGCTGACGAAGGTGTAAAAGTCAGGTTGCCGGCCTAAACAAAGAATTCATCGCCTTAACGACACAGGGGACGCCGACAGCGTTCCCTGTGTCGTTTCACAATGATGCGTCAGGTCGAGGGAAGCTCGAAAGTCTTCTTCCAGATGCCGGGGGAGCCAGGAACGTGATTCATTGCCTCGCGCATGGCGGCGTTGCGAGGGTCGATGTTCTGCTGGCGGAACCACTCGTCAGTCTGGGATGCTCCCTCATGCTCGAACTCATAAACGGTCAGGTATTTGGGTTCGCCCACGATTGCCTTAAATCGTCGGCCTCGGATTACTCCGGGGACTTTTTCGTAGTTGGGCACGTAAACCGTGTTATACCAGTCGTTCCATTCGTCCTCAACGTCTGGTGGGATGTCCATGCGACCTATCTGGAGCGCCGGGGCCATAGGGCTGGAGGCGATTTCGTCTGTAAGCGCTGTGGGGTGGATCATCTCGTAAACATTGCGAATGTACAGCGAGCTGACATCGGCAGGGTTCATGCGCTTGGTCCACTCCGATTGATTGTTGCGAACTCGCAAGTACTCGGCGGACTCCATGACAGCAGAGCTTTCGAGCTCGTAGAACGCCAGCATCTTGGGGCCGCTGGTCACGACCTCGTACCTGGCTGCGCTCAGAAATCCAGGTATGGCCAGACGTTCGGCGACATGTTCCTCGTTGTACCACTTGTTGAACTCAGCATCGATTTCGTCGGGGACTTCCACCCAGACCATCAGCAACCCGGTCCCTTTTTTGGCAGGCATGTTGCGCTCCTGTTTTCTTTGGTTTTGTCTTGAGGAGTTGATCCTAGTCTGCGGGAACCTCGGCCTCAACTTTGGTTTTGAAAGCTGGCATGACTTCTTCGGCGAATCTCTGAAGCTGTTCTTCG
>JASLRP010000325.1 GCA_030743915.1 SAR202 cluster bacterium
TGACCGGCGACGCCAGGGAAGATTTCCTGAGAAGGTTCCAGCACAAGGTTAGCGACCATATGCCTCTATGGATACGACTGCCTATGCCAGAGTAATTAGCCTGAGCCAAATCTGGTAGAATCCCAACGTACTGACAAGACAAGATTAGGCCCGATGCCTGAAAATACTCTTGGAGTGTGATTACGTGATCTGGGAAGAGTTCAAAAAGAGCGCCCCGGAGATGGCGGACATTGGACGGGAACGATTCGACCGCACAGGGCTTGTATTGGTTGGCACCCTGAGAAAGAGTGGCTTTCCAAGAATATCTGCGGTGGAGCCGCTGTTCGCTGACGGCCACCTCTACCTGGGAATGATGTGGAATTCCAAGAAGGCGCAAGACCTCCTGCGGGACCCTCGCTGCACCGTTCATAACACCGTTGCCAACCGCGATGGCAGTGAGGGCGAGTTCAAGGTTTATGGCCGCGCCGTGCCTGTAACGGACCTGAAACAGAGGGAGCGTTACGGCAACGCCCTGTACGTCAAAATCGGATGGAAACCGACGGAGCCAGAGTTCCACCTGTTCTCCGTGGATATCGAGAGCGTGGGAGTCGTCGCCTTCAGCAATGAGGAAATGATCACCCGCGTGTGGACGCCCGACTAAACCCGAGAGGACCGAGGGACCATGACAATTTCACCTCAAGATAATTACCAGCGAAAACGAATCGCAGTTCTGGACTCCGAAATCGCCTATGTCGATACCGGCGAGGGCGATCCCGTGGTGTTCCTTCACGGCAACCCCACAAGCTCGTACCTGTGGCGCAACGTGATCGCTGAGGTCGAGAGCGGAGCGCGATGCCTGGCTCCCGATCTGATAGGAATGGGAGAGTCAGGCAAGGCCCCGGATGGCTCGTACCGGTTCGTTGACCACGTTCCATACATCGACGCCTGGCTTGATGCTCTGGGCCTGAATTCCAACATCACATTCGTGTGCCACGACTGGGGTTCTGCGCTGGCATTTCACTGGGCGCATCGACACCCGGACCGGGTCAGAGGCATCGTCTATATGGAGGCTATCGTTGGCCCGCTGGCCTGGGATAACTGGCCCGAAGCCGCACGGCGCGTCTTTCAGGGCATGCGTTCCGACGCCGGCGAAGGCATGGTGCTGGACAACAACGTGTTCGTCGAGCGCATTCTGCCGGGGAGCGTCTTGCGTGACATGACCGACGAGGAGATGGACGTGTACCGCCGTCCATACACAGAGCCTGGAGAATCGCGCCGCCCCACCCTGACGTGGCCCCGCGAAATCCCCATCGAAGGCGAGCCTGCCGACGTTCACGAGATCGCGACAGCGTACTCTCAGTGGCTGGCGTCCAGCGAGATTCCGAAACTGTTTATCAACGCCGAACCCGGAGCGATTCTCACCGGAGAACAGAGGGAGATGTGCCGCGCCTGGCCCAACCAGCAGGAGGTCACGGTCAAAGGCAGTCATTTCATCCAGGAGGACTCCCCTGCCGAAATCGGCAGCGCCATCTCGGAGTGGCTCGGCTCGATTTAGTTGGCCAAAGCCATACCAGGAAAGGACCGATCTTGATGGCCACCGGAAGGTTTGAGGAACTCAGCGGAAGGG
>JASLRP010000326.1 GCA_030743915.1 SAR202 cluster bacterium
TTCAATTCGGTTGCCACCGACACCACCGGTAATCCAAAGAATCACGCCATGCTGAGTCGAGGCGAAGCATATGGTCGCCCGTAGAACAACGGCTACCCTGCTTACGACCAGACTCTTCGTTGCGACTCAGAGTGGCGTTGACCCCTGATTGAAAGCTGTTTGGTGACGGCTCTCTTTCATGAACAACTCGCATTTTCAGCGCGATCTCAGATAACCTGAAATCTCTAAACTACTGGTGAGACATTTAACAATTATGAACGGACCAACACTTTCACGGGCATTTTTCAACAAAGATCAGAACGACCCAACTCTTTATCATCCAACCATCAACGCAAGAGGCCCGTGGGACCCAAAGTCACTGCACGGCAGGGTGATCGCCGGATTGATCGCTCACGAAGTTGAGACCAACCACAACACCCCGGAAGAGCTTGAAGAATTGCAAGCTGCCAGGATCACAGTTGACCTGTTCAGGATGCCGCCTATGGCCCCACTGATGGTGAGAGGAGAGGTAATCAGAGCAGGCAGGCGAATCAAAGTGATCGACGTCCACATCACCACGGATAATCCCGACAGGGGCGTCATCGAAATTGGGCGAGGGAGCGTAGTCATGCTGAAGAGGAGCGAAAATCCTCCAGGGACAGTGTGGTCTCTTCCCGAATGGGACCTTCAAGCTCCCGAAGAAGACGTGCCGATGCCCGATGAGTTGCAAGGAAGCTCGCTAGCTAGAAAGCATCTGCCGATGTGGCAAACGATAGACGTCGAAGGCGTCCCCCCTGGCCGAAAATCCGAATCTGATAATCAGGAACATGAGATAACCCGACGTCGCGCATGGGTCCGAGAGACTCACGACCTGATTGCAGGCGAACCGACAAGCCAGCTTGTGCGGATAGTCCAGGTGGCAGACTTCGCCAACCCATTCGCAAATTCAGGAACAGACGGCCTCAACTTCATCAACGCCGACGTCTCGCTCTACCTGCAAAGAAACCCTGTGGGCAGTTGGATAGGCATTGAGAGTTCCTACCACGGCGCGGATGATGGCGTGTCGGTAGGCACAGTCGGCCTGTACGACAAGCAAGGCAAAATCGGAACATCGACCGTATGCGGTGTGGCGCAGGTTCCTGTCAGGGACTGACGCTGCCATTTGCCACAAAAGATGAAGTAACTCTAATGAATCGAAACAACAAGGCGAAAAAGGGCGATGTGTATTGGGTGGAGAATCGCCTGCTGGAAAATTCCGCTATCAAATTCGACGACGCCTCATCGGGAAATCTACACCCTGTGGTCGTCGTGGGGAAAAGGTTCGGCAAGGCCAAAATCAGGGTCATGACCAGCAAGACCGATCGCTACGACAATCGAGGGGTCATATACAAACCCACATCCGATGTAAGGCTAAATCGCGAAGGCGTTATAGTGACCATCCCCGACAGTCACCATAGGGTGCCGGTCAAAAGCCTTCAATCGGACAAGTACCTGGGCAACGTTGGTCGCAAAGTGCTAAAGCAGATCCGCAAATCCGAACGCAAAGAGGTCTACGGCGACCTGAGCGGAAGCCCGTTCCGCAGACTTTTTTGGAAGGTTGTGATACTCGCCCTATTGGCAATCGCCGCCTACTTTGTCTATACGGTGGTTGGATTGCCCACTAGCCTGTAGCTAGAGGCCTTCTCCGCAAAATGTTGCTGTCTATTCGTGCCCTGCGTGCGCTCTGCCATAGAGAGGCGCCACTTGGCGAAGGTACCGTTCCAAACCAATTACACCAGTGCAGCTTTAGGATCATGAGCCAAGTTATTTGACGCACCTCGTGTTTAGAGAGATACTTTTGTCAAACAAACGTGCGTTGGTGATGAAGTTTTCTCTCATTTTGAGAGTTGATGAATAGTTGCAACTTAGCAGTTGATAATAAGGCAGGGAAATAATGCTGAATGGGCCACAGCAAAACATGCTCGACTTCGATGACGCGCAGTCTGTTGCGGAACGGGGATTGCAGGTTGTTAGCGCTAAATTCATCGACGCTGAACCCTTCAATTGGAGTTTGTTCGAAGGCTTCGAAAACATGCGGGTCCTTACGTATTCGGTCAGCGCTCCGATTATCGTTCGGATGCTTGAGAAATACTCCTTCAAGCATTTCGAGTGCGTATTCGGTTACGAAGGAGGTCTGGGGCGGTTCGCGCAGGTTATTGCTTTTCAACAGTACATGGTCAACCAGGTGAGGGACACCGTCCTTAAAATCGAAGATGGCCGCCAGCGGATAATCTTTGAAAGAATCCACGCTGGTGAAGCTCAGTTTTACGTCGTGAAGGACAACATCGCCCACTCTAAGTTGTATCTGCTCGAGTCTACCGAACCAGATCATCGGAGAGTGATCGTCGGCTCGGCCAACTTTTCAGAGCGCGCCTTCGGTGGCAAGCAGCCTGAAACCCTGCTGGTCTTTGATGACGATGATAAGGCATGGGACCATTACTCACGTGAATATGATGCGGTTAAAGAGACCGCCTCAGATCGCATAGACCTGCCTGTGGACGTGCAATCTGCGGAGATTACATTTACGGACACTCCCATTATGCAGGACACAGGATTGACGGTGTTCCAGCCTCCGACGGCAGAAGAATTGGCACTTAAGCAGGTCATTTACAAAGTTGAGGAACTCGCTGTTCCAGTGGACCGCATTGTTTCTTCTCAAATAACTCGCGAGAAAGGTAAGTTTGTCTTTAAGCCAGAGGCCAAAGCGGAAGTCAAGAAGATACGTTGGCAGAAGGGCGAACAGGCTGATGAGGAAACTAAGCCTACGAACCTGACCATACACCAGGAAACTCGGCACGTTTCTCTTTCAGGCGATCGTGTTTCTTTGGAGGTCGATGAAAAAGGATTGAGGCAAAGCGCGTCTGCGATTGTAGAATACTTCAACAACTACAAGTTGGGCTTTGTTGGCGATGTACCTCGACTCCAGCGTGATTATTTCACGTTCATGTCGTGGCTCTACATCTCGCCGTTTATCTGTGACCTTCGCACTCAGGCTGTCGTGACCGGAGGGAACATCTTCCATTACCCATCGTTCGCTGTGATCTATGGAAAATCCAACTGTGGCAAGACCAGTCTTGTGGACACCCTTATGACCAGCATGTTCGGGCACCCACACACGGTTCAGAAAGAAGGATTCACTCGTAGCACTCTGCGGGGTCTTCAACAGAATTACAAACGGTTCCCTGTCGTCTTTGATGACATTACTCGCCAACGGTTCAACCTTCATGGTCTGGACATTGTTAAGGACGAGAATCTACCCCCGGTGCAGGAGCATCCGAGCTTCATTCTCTCCATGAACGCCGAACCGCAGTCGTTCCAAGACGAAGTGGTTAAACGGTGCTTGATGATCTATACAAACACCTCCCTTCCCACACACCAACATGCTCTGGCTGACAGGCTCTATTCCAGTGTTGAGGATATTCGGAATAGATTGACTACTGATCTATATCGGAAATATCTCTTCGCTGTCATGGGTAAACTCGATGCGACTCCCTTGCCACTAGACATACTTAAGGTGTCGTCTGAAACGATATGCGAACTCTTGGATGAGTTTGCTGATTCGCAGTTGCCGGATTGGTGCAGCCCAGTCTCATGGGGCGAGTACGCTGATAGTCGATACGAGCGCTCCACTAGGAGACTGGACGCATTGCTTGCGCCAGAAAAATATCGTAAATCAGTTGGAGACGGGGAAAATGGGTGGACACTTCAGGCAGATAGAGTTGTCGTATGGGGAAAAGCTGATCTATTCGGACGCACATCCCTCAAGGGTGAGATACCGGACTTCTTATATGATGACACCTTAAGTGTTGGCGATACTTTTGTTCTCTGGCGAGAGCAGACTGAAGAATTCCTCGAAAGAAAAATCACGCCATCTGGGTTCAAATGGCCGTGGAATAACTAGAGTTTTTCAGCATATGCGTTTGACGAGATGCGGCCAACGGTCGCTTTATGAAAAGGCTTCAAGTTTCATCGCCTCAGTTGCCAGTTGACATTATACAGCAACCTTTGCTGAGCACCGGACGAGCTACGGGGGCGGTATGATTGCTGGACGATGGCTATTTCCTGGGTTAATCGCGTTCCTGGTTATATTTGCTTTGGCGTGCGGTGGATCGCAGAGCGCGACGGATGTGCCACCCACTGCTGAGCCGGTTGCGCGTTCGACGGAGCCGAACCCTACGCTGACTCCGGTTTCCACGGCTACGCCCTCTCCAGTTCCAGAGCCAACAGCTTCCCCGACTCCAGAAGCGACAGCCACGACGCCCCCACCCACTTTACCGCCAACCGCTACGCCTCAACCTGAGCCCACCGCGACACCCGACAGGCCCATGCCTGTTCAGACGTCCGCGCCACCGCCTCCGACCCTTGCGCCTTCTCCTACCGCGACGCCACAATCCGACACGCTTGCGACCACCGATACGGCCACTCCCGTCCCGCTGCCCACGCCGTCGCCTCCAACACCGATACTACCGACTCCCGTGCCGCCCACTCCCATCCCCTCGCCTCAGACTCAGACGCTTAAAGTGGTGGATGAGAACGACTACTGGGTGGCATACGAAAGCCCAACCGAGAACGGGCTGTCCCTGGCGTGGGGAGACGGCTTCCTGTGGATGTCCGATCTGATCGACGGGGAGTTCATCAAGACCCAGGAAACCTCCGAGGGGTTGGAGATTGTGAAGACCTCCAGGGTGGCTCGCGATCCATTCGGGCAGGCCAGAGACATGGCCTGGGACGGAAACGGACTGTGGTCAATTGACTGGGGGAGCCTGCTTCGCCACGACATGAGCCACTCCCGATTCAAGCCGAATCTTGATATCAACGACGATCCTGACAACTCGTTCTACATCCACCACATGAAGGGCATCGCGTGGGACGGTCAGAATATCTGGTCGTCGCTGGATGGCGGTCTGTACCGTCACAGCGACGCCGATTTCACCATCCAGGACATTTACCCATCCAACGTGTCAGGGCCTGCCGGCATGGCCTTCAAAGGAAACGAGCTATGGGTGGCAGACAGGTCTTACGGGTTCGTGACTCGATTGGATATGTCAGACATTGAGGCCTCTGGAAGTCCCAGAGTGGTCGAAAGATACTCGATTGTGGAGCAACCCTTCGGCATCACGTGGTCCGAGGAAAACTTGTGGCTTTACGATTGGCTGACCAACCGAATCTCTTGACCCTCAGGAGGACTGTCTCAGTGCCGAACAGCAGCACACCGTTGCCCTTCAGGTCGAGGGCGACACGACATGGGGTGTTGACCAGTCTCCCTACGTGATCGGTATGTCGATTGCTGAACTGGGACCCCTGGGTTTCGACGGCGGTCAGGGCGTGTTCAACGGCGTTCCGGAGGGCGCCACGCTGACCATCGAGCCTGGGGTGAAGATATACCTCCACGAGAACGCCACCTTCGCGGTCAACGGAGTCCTCAACGCCGTGGGCGCTCCTGATAACATGATCACGTTTACTCACGCAAACTGCTTCGAGCATTGGGGCAACCTCTACTTCACCGGCGAACAGGCCAGCGAATCGACGCTGGAGTACGTCAGGATTCAGTACAGTGACGATGGCGTCAAGGGCGAGAACGCCTTCCCGCATCGCATCGCCAACTCCATCATCAGGAAGGTCGGAATCTACGGTCTCAAGATTGCTCTGCGAGAGGGCGACCATCAGGGCATCGAGGTAGTGGGCAACACCATATCTCAGGGCGCCGGCGTCGGTATCTCCATAGACCTGGGGCCGGGAGCCACAATTCCGCAGATCACAGTTCGCGAGAACGAACTGTCCAACTTCTACAACGCTGGAGTCATAATCGGCGCCGACGAGGACTTGACCACGACGCCACAGGTCGTCGTCGAGCATAACGTTTTCGAGAACGGGTTTCGTGGAATCGGCGGCGGGTTCTCTGCCGTCGGGAACGTGAAGTACCGGCACAACTACAACAGCAACTCGGTATCCGGCAGCGGAGTGCAGGTCTTCTGGCCCGACAACGAGATCATGCACAACTTCTTCGAGAACACCTTTGAGAGCGCGTATCAGCTTCACAGTGCCCGCCTTACGGAC
>JASLRP010000327.1 GCA_030743915.1 SAR202 cluster bacterium
GTGTGCCCCACATCTCCAACCAGCGTTCCTTTGTTGGATCTATAGTGCAGCCGTTTTGATTCACCTACGAATCTGAGCGACAACAGAACAAACCCAGCCATCAAGACTCCCATGATAACGATTGCCCATATGCTCACCTGGACCGAAGGGGCAGGAATCGCAGGGGCGCTGAACTGAGCGAACAACAAAAAAGCGCCCAGGACAAAACTCACACCGCCCGATATGCCCAGCACGCCCAAGCCTGGAGCCACCAACTCTCCATAAAACAATGCCAGACCCAGTAATATGAGGCCCACCCCGACCCAATTCGCGGGCAGGTTTCCCAAGCCCAGGAATGCCAGGGCCAGGAATATTACTCCGAAAGAACCGGGCAGAATCAATCCGGGATTGATCAGTTCGATGATGATCAGGATCCCTCCGAGGCTCAGAAGAACGAATGTCATCTGCGGATCAGCGACAAAATCCAACAGTTTTTCAACCGCGTTACGACTGACATGTTGAACGACGATGCCAGAGGTGTCAAACCGGAACTCGCCTCCCTGCGCCTCTACTGCCATCCCGTCCAGTTTGGCAACCAGGTCTGGGATGTCATCGGCCAAAATGTCGATGACGCCCAACTCCAACGCCTCGGTTTCGGTATATGACACGGCGTCGATTACCGTTCGCTCCAGGGCGTCGGCATTGCGATTTCGCTGAGTAGCTATTCCCCTGAGGAACGCCGCAGCGTCCTCCGTGGCTTTGGATTTTATGGTGTCCGGCAGGTCTTCGCCCGACGCTCCGACTGGCGATGCGGCTCCGACATTGGTCGCAGGCGCCATCGCCGCCACCTGAGCCGCCGCCAGGATAAACGTGCCTGCCGATGCCGCATGCACGCCTGAAGGGGCCACGTACACGACCACAGGAATAGGTGATTCTAATATGGCCGTGACCATCTCTCGGGTCGTGGACAGCAGTCCGCCAGGAGTGTCAAGACGGATAATTACGAACTGTGCGCCATCCTGAGCAGCCGTTTCCAAGCCTCTTTCCAGAAATCGACCAGCGACGGGATGAATCGCCGAGTCGATCTCGATAAGGGCTGCGTGGGATGGCGTTTGAGCGCTCGCGGCGCGGGGTGTCAGGTGCGCTGCAACCAGAAGCGTGGCTATCAGCGCGATGAGGAAAATCGACAGAGGCTTCATGGCAACCTCGCCCAATCCTAATGGGAATTCCTGCGTGCAATTGCCTTAATTATACACGGGATTCCTGGATGGAGCGGCCAATTCTTCAGCACATGTTGGAGCCCATCGTTGAGCGTAACTATTGCCGAGGGAGTTTACGGTCCAATCAGGACCGTCGCACGGTCAGTACGCCAACACTTCACAACCGTGGCTTTCATACCAGTCAACGTCACGACTGTAGATCGGCATGTCAGAGTCCAAAGCGGTGGCGGCATTGACCGATTTGAGGACCATCTGTTCGTTATTCTCTCCGTTGTCTGATAACTCGGGCGGAATACGTGGGTAGATTGAACCAGCTGACTTGGCGAGGTCACCGGTAAGGGGCAGTTGCTCGATAAACCTCATCAAAGCGGCGAGGTGAATCTCGGTCTTTCGGTCTGTGATCTCATGACACCACATTTCAAGCGCCGTAGAAGTCGTCAACGCCAACGTAACCTCTCCAGCCAACAACTGGTCGATGAGATCGCGCGCGCCCTCGTCGCCAGACATGTAGTTAACAAGCACAAGCTCGTCCATCAACGCTAAATCGGGCATGTTCTCACACCTGTTTCACACATCGTTCGCCAATCGCGACAAAACCCTGCAATTGTCAGTGGTTTCCGAAGGCGTCTCTGGCAAGCGCTCTGGCCTCCTCGTCGGTCAGTTCCACCGGCGAACCTACAGGTTGTTCGGCCTGCATCGAGATATACTCGTCGTTCCAAACCGTCCGTTCCCGACGTTGCTGGGCGGGAACGGGTCGAGACTCGCCATCAAGAGCAAGCTCGATGGCTCGTTCAAGAAATTCTCTTAGTGGAATCCGCAGTTCCGTGGACCGAGCTTTCGCCGCAAGATAAAGGTCTTCACGAATCGCCGCGTAAAGTTGCCTGGTCGGGCCTTCTTGTTTTTGTCTTGGCATAATCTCGTAAGGATACTTCCATATTTTAATAGTGTCAATATCTTATGAGATTCTTGCGACCGATTCGCAGTCCCACGCCTGACTGGAGCCAGATCGCCAAAATATTAATATAACCATATTTTTACAATTATTGGATCAACGAGTTATCTTCAGGATTTTTGGTTCGAAAATCCGGTGGCCTTTGGTATATAATACCGCCGCTATGAAAATTGTGATTGCGCCCCAAACGTTCAAAGGCAGTATCTCCGCCCTCGACGTGGCCAAGGCCATGCGAGATGGCATTCAAATGGAACTTGAAGATGCCAAGGTCGAACTCGTCCCTGTCGCAGACGGAGGTGATGGCACTCTGGAAACCCTGGTGGAAATCTCCAATGGCGAGATCAAGTCCGCCGATGTAACAGGCCCTCTTGGCGAAAAGCGCACCGCTGAGTGGGGAGCTATGGGAGACGGTCACACTGCTGTCATCGAAATGGCGAGGACCTCCGGTCTCGCCCTTGTTCCCATGGAACCCCTCGACCGGCGCGATCCACTCAAAGCCACGACCTACGGACTGGGAGAGGCGATAAAAGCAGCGCTCGACGAAGGGCACCGCCGCTTCATAATCGGGATTGGAGGCAGCGCCACGAATGATGCGGGCGCAGGCATGGCTCAGGCGTTGGGAATTAGCCTGAAAGACGCCCACGGAAACGAATTACCTTACGGCGGCGCGGCCCTGGCTGATCTGGAGTCCGTGGACCTCTCAGGGTTGGACCCACGCGCCCAGGAATGCGAAATTATGGTCGCCTGTGACGTAAACAACCCGTTGACTGGCCCAGAGGGCGCTTCGGCCATTTTCGGGCCTCAGAAGGGCGCCACGGCGGCGATGGTGGCCCAGTTGGACGATGCGTTGGGCAATTTCGCAGATGTCGTCAAACGAGATATCGGAGCAGACATCAACGACATGATGGGAGCTGGAGCCGCGGGTGGTCTGGGCGGCGGCATGGTGGCCTTCCTGGGCGCGGAATTGGCCCCAGGCGTGGATATCGTCCTCGACACCGTGGAATTCGACAAGTACCTGGAAGGCGCAGACCTGGTCTTGACGGGCGAGGGAGCGCTGGACAGCCAGACAGTCTACAATAAAGCGCCTATCGGAGTCGCCAGACGCGCCAGTCAACGAAGCATCCCAGTTATTGCCATTTCTGGAACCCTGGGCGACGGCTACCATGTCGTGCATGACCACGGCATCTCAGCGGCAACCGCAATCCCCAACGCCCCCATGACTCTGGAGACTGCGTCGGCGAATGCCGCAGCGCTCATATCTGACGCCACGAGGCAGGTTATGCGAATGCTGAAGGTCGGAGGTCGGGTGCTCGGCAATTAGTCCGCCCTGGTGGGCGTTTCGAAACCCCCTACCCCACAAGCACCATGTGGACCTCTCCGGGCCCGTGAACGCCGGTCACGAGAGTATATTCGATATCCGCCGAGCGGCTTGGCCCTGTTATCAGGTTCATGTAACTTGCCAGCTTGCCGTCCAGAAAATCCCTACGCCTCAACGTGAAAAGTTCATCCAAGCTTGGCAGGACCTGACCTCGGGTGACGATGGCGATATGCACCGGCGGAAGCAGCGACACCAACCGACTGACTCCTGAACTGGGAATCAACACGCATGATCCGGTCTCGGCGATGGCGTAATCTACGCCTGTGATCCCAATATCAGCGCGTTCAGCCATAGCGCGAAGTTCTTGGCTTGAGGGTTCGATATCTTCTGACAACGCCATCGGCGCGACGTCAACTCCGAGAGGGGCCAGCCACGCCTCGACTATGTCAGGCTCCAGCACGTCCTGGCCGGACCTGACCACCAGATTGGCCTCCACATCCCTGGCAATCGTGATTACGTGCTCACGAGCCTGTTCGAGGGCCTCGAATCGGGCAACTTGCCAGCCAGCCGTCGCGGCGCTCTCAGACAGCGCATCCATGAGATGGCCGGACTGTTCATCGATAAGGGATTGGATCGCATGAGCGCGAGCAGAGACATCGTCAGCAGTATCGCTCAGCGCGGATTCGCCTGCGTCAGTCGGAGGTTGAGCGGCGCCTCTCCGGCCCAAAGCCCCTCGTAGATTGGCGAAAAACTCGTCTCGTTCAGTCACTTTTTGCCCATGCTCCGCCATCTTGACCGGAAGGGCTTGGACGCGATGGCCGGGAATTTTCGATACTTGGTCCAACCTGACAGGATTGACGGCAGTTCATCCATGCGCCCTTCATGCGCAAAGGGCAATTGCAAAACCCGGCCAGCAAAGTTGGACAGCTTCATCATGAATGACGAAGACACGCTCGCCCGCCAGCCTTTCATCGCTGCGGATTCGGCCAACGACGCCGATTTGTGCTCTGGGTAATTATCTCCCTGAGTCAGCTCCTTGCGCAGGTACAAGAGCATCCGGGGAAGGTTGATCTTAACGGGACACGCCTCTCGGCAGGCCCCGCACAGCGTAGAGGCATAGGGCAGGTCCTTGGCATCGGACAAGTTGGTCAGCACGGGAGAGACGATGGCGCCAATAGGTCCCGGATACACCCATCCATAGGCGTGCCCGCCGACTTTTCGATAGACAGGACAGGCGTTCAGGCACGCTCCGCATCTCAGGCAGTACAGCGCTTCGCGCAGATTCGGATCAGCCAGCATCCTGGACCGTCCGTTATCCACTATAACCAGATGGAACTCCTCCGGCCCGTCAACCTCGTCCTCACGGCGCGGCCCCGTGACCGTGGTCACGTAGCTCGAAATCCGCTGTCCCGTGGCTGAACGAATCAACAGGCGCAGGAACACACCCAAGTCCTCAATGCTGGGAATTACCTTTTCCATGCCGGTGATCGCAACGTGGATTTTGGGCATGGAGGTGCACATCCTGCCGTTGCCTTCATTCGTGACCAGGGCTACGGTCCCGGTC
>JASLRP010000328.1 GCA_030743915.1 SAR202 cluster bacterium
CACGCCGCTGAAGTTGAACGCGGCCAGGAAATCGGCCACTTCGTCGCGGCCTCTGGGCGAATGTTCGGTGTCGATAACCACGTAGTCCAGCCCGAAATTGGACATGGGCGCGGACCACCGAGGGTTGCGGCTCATGCTCAGCATGGTGCCATAGACGATGCCGCCGGCTGCCATCTTTTGTTTCAGTTCATAACCGTTCATAGTTCCTCCTCGCAGGATATTTTGTATTTGTGGTGACACGAAGCTGGTGGCGCACAGATTCTGCCCCAAACCCCTCGCACCGCAGAGTGTACCAGCTTGGAAGAGGATTGATAAGCAATGGTTCATGGGCATCTGATAATGAGCCAGGCTCTGCTACGTTCCGAGCGGTGGAGTAGGATATTGTGGCGAGAATGAGATACGGTTTATGAGAGAGTCATAAACTTGATAAGCGACAAACCGAATATGAGCGATCGGATGTCCAAGATAGGATTAAGCACATGAACACGAAGTTTAAGAAACTCGTCGTCTTGTTTGGCGCGACCCTTGTAGTATCACTGTTTGTGGCCGCATGCTCGGACTCGGCAGATGGCCAGAAACCGAATGGGCCCACAGTGCAGCAGACAACGGTATCAGAGCAATTGTCGGAAGATGATGAAGGAGTTTTCCTGCGCGTAATCGCGCCGCTGGACGAAGAGCGAGGCTACTGTCTCGATATTCCAGGTCAACTATCGGGTGTCCGACTAGACAGTCCGATGCAGGCGCATACCTGCAAACACGGGGGGTGGAATCTGGACGGACGGTTTGACGAAGCTGTTCTTGCGAGTGGTGTCATCCGTATGCCGGAGTATGACCTCTGCATACATGCTGACAGCGCCTCGGTGGGCGGCACTCTCCGGTTGACCGAGTGCGCTGACATAGAAACCCGAACCTGGGATGTACAGGAATCGGGTGAAATCGCATTGGCGGCGGACCCTCAGCTATGCGTCACCATCGACGAGGGGCCGGGCCTGAACGCCGGTGGACAACAATATCTGAGGAGAAGCGTTGGACTTGAAACCTGCGCAGCGCAGGTCAGCGACCGTCAACGATGGATGACGGCTACGCCTGAGTAGCCTGCAATATCAACAACTGGCGAAGGTTGAGTTGTTAACTATAGACTACGCCACCGTTAGCCTTGGAAGACGGCTCGGAGGCCCCGACTCAGTGTGCCGCCAATGGCGGATACGTGCGTCTCGTCAGGGAACACGACAGACGTGAGATCGAGGTCTTCGTAGTTACGTCCCTTCAACGCCTCGACCATCTGCTCCACATTCGACAGCGTCTTCTCGGACTCAAGGGAGCCGGCTGACATGAACAGCTTCACAGGAAGAGACGGGCGACTCGCTGCGGATGCGCGTTCGTGCTGGAAGATTACGCCGTCGTCAAAACCTAGGCTTGGGCTGCCAGCGACATAGCGATCGAAAATCTCGGGATTGTTCAACAAGGCATAGACCGAAAACAAACCGCCATACGAATAACCCAAGAGAGTTCGGTCTTCGGGATTCGTAGGGTAGTTTGAGTCAACGAACGGGATGAGTTCATCACGGATGAACCCCAGGAACTTCTCGGCTCCCCCTCCTCCGCCAGCCTCGCCCGCCGTCGGCGTCAAATGCCACGTTCTGGCCTGGAAAAACTTTTGCAACGCTGCCGGTTCGGTCAGAATTGAACCTATGGGGTGTCCGATTCCCACAACGATCATTTCTGGTAACTCTCCACCCACCATCATCGTGCCCGCCGTATGTACGATCCAGGCAAAGGTGCTGTTCGCGTCGGGCGCGTACACGACCGGGTATCGTTTCCCCTGGTCATCTGCGCGACGAAGTGGTGCGATCAAAACCTCGAACTCGTCGTCCGCGATCGCTGACGTGAACAAGTGGAAGTCGGTACCGGGAAGCACCGCCTGTGTGCGTGATTCAGTCATCGTAACTCCTCCGTTGGAACTCGGCGCTACTCTAGCCGGAGTCATCCAGTTGGAATCAGTGCTATTACGAACTCACCA
>JASLRP010000329.1 GCA_030743915.1 SAR202 cluster bacterium
ACCGTGGACACTCGAGCGTATAGCGCTACTTTCATTTTCGTCATGGGTTCACCTCTCCTACTCTGTCCACCACTGCCTGGACATACTCTTTGTCGGCGATGAATCCCCTGAAATGCCTGCCATCCTGAGGACAGATCAGCATCAGAGAGGGCTTGCCTGATTTGCGGACTTGTGCCTTTCGCAGGTCTAGCGTCTGGTGGCACACTGGGCACGGGAGCGTCGAACTGTTAACTGTCATTGGAGATCCTCCCAGTTATCGAGATAGAATTTGGGGGTTTTTGCATATCCCCTCGAAAAGGTATATTCCAGGAACTACGGGAGGCTTTCAGTCTCATTATCTCCAAAGGTATACTTTCCGAAAATCGAATAGGTTGGTTAAGAGCCGCTAATTTAGGATGAGGAAAGACATGCGAGATGGGGCAACTAAGCCGACACAAAAACGTCTGAGAATCCTGGGGGAGGAGGAGATTTCGGCTCTGTATGGGAAACCTCACTTTACCTACGACGAGCGTCTTGAGTATTTCTCGCTTTCACTGACAGAAAAGGCTACGCTTGAACGGTTCCACTCCATCAAATCCCAGATATATTTCATTCTACAGCTCGGTTACTTCAAATCTCACCACATGTTTTTCGTTTTCGATCTTCCACAAGTTGAGGAGGACGCAAGGCACATCCAAGGACAATACTTTCCCAGCTTCCAATTCGATGACCTTGACATCGCCAAGGCGACCCGGTTGAAGCAGCAACATTTGATCCTGGAGCTGTTCAGCTATCACAGTTGTGACGTAGAAGCCCGGCAAGCCTTGGCGGCAAAAGCCCGGCAGGCCGCAATGATTTCCGCTAGACCCATCCATGTCTTCCGTGAACTCATGCATTACATGGCACGGCAACGTATGGTTGTTCCCGGATATACCTTCATGCAAGACACGGTCGGTCAAGCGCTGACGCATGAACAGAAACGACTGACAACTATCGTAGAACATTATCTGAGTCCTTCTGACGTCGTGAACTTGAATCGCCTCCTGGAGGATTTCCCTGGGCTATACGAAATCACGCAGCTCAAGCGAGAGCCCAAAGATTTCAGCGCCAGCGAAATCAAACGCGAAATCCAGCGCGGTGAACAGATACATGCTTTGTATGATCTGGCCCGAAAGTTGCTGCCTGAATTGAACATTTCGGATGAAAGTATCAAATACTATGCATCGTTGGTAGCGTATTACTCTGTCTTCAGGTTGAAGCAGCTAGATGAGCGGGCCGTGCATATCTACCTGCTGTGTTTTGTGCGCCACCGTTATCAGAGGCTGTGTGACAATCTACTCAGCAGTCTAATTCATCACGTCAGACGGTACACTGATGGAGCTAGAGAGGCCGCCAAAGACCGTGTGTATGATCACCGAGTTGAGAGCAACGAGAACCTGCAAAAGGCTGGACAGGTGCTCAAACTTTTCACCGAAGCCGATATTGCAGAGCAAGCGCCCTTCCACGAAGTCCGAGCTAAGGCGTTTGCGATTCTGGAGCGGCAGGAACTCGATTTCATCGCTGACCACATCACCAAAAATGCCAGATTCGATGAGAAGGCTTTTCAGTGGGAACATGTCGATGGCCTAGCCTCTCAGTTCAAACGCCACCTACGGCCAATTCTCCTAACTGTCGATTTGGCTGCCTCACCAGGGCACGCCCCATTGATCGAGGTCGTGCGCTTTCTAAAAGACGTGTTTCGGAACGGACGGCCGCTCAGCCAATATCATGCTGAAGCGCTTCCGGTCCGTTTCATACCCGACGCTACCAAACGCTATCTTTACGCGCGAGACGCGAACGGTCGAAGGCAATTGCTTCCAGACCGCTATGAGTTCCTGATTTATCGGCTCCTACGCAATGGCCTTGAAGCAGGAGATATCTTCTGTCGTGACAGCGTCCGTTTCCGCAGTTTCGAAGACGACCTCCTGGACAGTCAGAGGTGGAAAGACAAGGAAAAACTCATTGCCAACACCGGCCTTGCGCTTCTCAAGCAGCCGATTCGGGATCATTTAGCCCAGCTTGAGCAACGGCTTGAAGACCGTCTCGTCGAGGTCAATCAACGGATCGTCTCAGGTCAGAACGACCATTTCGAGATCAAAAGACGCGGTTCACAATTCCGCTGGACACTTCAGTATCCCCGCGGCGGTGAGTCTGTCAACCATCCCGTTTTCGACGCACTCAGACAAGTGGATATCGGCAGCGTTCTGCATTTCGTCAACCGGCGCTGCCACTTTACGCAGGCCTTCAATCACGTTCTGGGGCGCTACGCCAAACGAGCGGCGGACGATCGCACGATTACAGCCTGTCTTGTCGCCTGGGGAACCAATATGGGGCTCGGGAGAATGGGAGACATCTCCGACGTCGCTTACCCAATGCTTTCAGCTACATCGGATAATTTTATCCGTCCAGAAACATTAAGAGCGGCCAATGACTTGGTCAGTAATGCTATCGCGGAATTGGCAATCTTTCGGCATTATGATGTCGGTGACGCTATCCATTCCAGTAGCGACGGACAGAAATTTGAGACCCGAATCAACACGATCATTTCCCGCTATTCACCCAAGTACTTCGGGCTCAAAAAAGGAATTGTCTCATACTCCCTGGTGGCGAACCATGTCCCGATCAATGCGCAGATCATTGGGGCAAACGAGCATGAGAGCCACTACGTATTTGACATCTTGTTCAACAATACAACTGACATCCAACCCGAGGTTCACTCTACGGACACGCACGGCACAAACGAGGTCAATTTCGCTATCCTTAACGCATTCGGCTATCAGTTCGCGCCAC
>JASLRP010000330.1 GCA_030743915.1 SAR202 cluster bacterium
GGCATGGAAGAGGTCTATCAGATAACTGCCGCGCTCAAGCATCTATCGTATGGAAAGCAGGTGGCGCTGATCACCGATGCTCGATTCTCCGGGGTGTCCACAGGCGCGTGTATTGGGCACGTTGGCCCTGAAGCTCTTGCGGGCGGCCCTATCGGGAAGGTCAGGGAAGGCGATGTGATCGAGATCGTGATTGATCGAAACACACTGGAGGGCACAATCAATCTGGTTGGAGAAAATGGCGCGAACCACGGAGCCGCGTGGGGCGTTGCAGAACTAAATCGCCGGCCTGCTTCTGACAATCTTGAGCCGCACCCGTTCCTGCCTGATGATTCTCGGTTATGGGCTGCCCTTCAGAACGCTTCCGGCGGCACATGGGGAGGCTGCGTGTTTGATGTTGATCAGATAATCGCGACCCTGGAGGCCGGCAAAGCGGCTCTGGGTAGATAGCAGTCGGACATATTGAGGATGATCTTGCTCGACATTCCGAACCGCGCGCGCCACAGCCATTATTTGAGGACTGGCCGCCAATATGACGGACACCGAACTTACCGGGGTTGGCGCCGGACTGATGCCATCCCCAAGATGATGAAACGCATCGCTGTATCGTCCAGGAAGTCGCGACGAATAGCGATTTGCAAGCTCGGTTCAAGACCTTCGTGCGTCGAGACCAGCGAGGTTGCAAACGGCCATTGGGACTATTTATGATCAGGCGACACCGATAACTGAGGATTTTTTTCCTCGGCGCCTATATAATAGGCTGGAAACTCGTTCTGCTATCCTCAACCCATCGACAACGGTGCGATGTCGCCAGATGGTTCGTGCCGGATGGACTCGCCTGGGCTTCAGAGGGCTGAGCGCCGTATCCCCGGTGTTTCCCAAGCTCTGGAACTAACTACTCAGGATAGACGTGCGAGGATCAGATTCTAGGAATCGACCTGCGAATCCAAATTATTCAGGGAGCGATGAGTAATGCCAGGACCAGATGGAAATTCCAGAGTGACAGTCGGCGAAGTTGCCCTGTCAAGCCAGACTAATACCAGTGACGTGTCACTGCCCGAATACGATAAGAGCCGTCTTGAAGACATCGGATTTCTGACGGCTATGACCATGACCATGATGGGCAATTACGCCCAGTCAGGCCACTTTGGAGGGCCTCTGGCCTATACGCCTTACACGGTCACATCGCACCTCATTGGCCCTGAGAACGGCGGTTTGAGGTTTGATTACCGAAAGCCCAAGCATCCCTTTGCTGACCGATTCCTGCTGGCAGGCGGCCACAACGCTCCTGTGACATACGCTCTGTGGATGATTATGGGAGAGGCGTTGCATCGGAAACATGCCAGCACCGGCGAAGACCGATACGCTGCTGATCCCGACACTTCGATGCTGTCCATCGACGCTCTGGGATTCCGCCGAGGCAAGGATGCGTTGGACACTTTGCTGGAAGGCAATGACCTGACAGACCATCCACTTATGACTCAGGCAAAGATCAGAGGCATACGAGCGCTCTCCGGTCATTCCGAGACCACAGACCTGACCAACGATGTAAACGGGGGGCCATCGGGCGTCGGAATCGCAACTGCCGCGGGGAAAGCCGCGTTCTGGGACATGGTTGGAGCGCCTGACAGCCTGAAGGTCATCGGCATTGAGGGCGAGTTCGCGATGACCTCCGGCCACTCCCAAGAGTTGAAGACAACTGCTGTCGCTCAACAGGTTGGCAAGCGCCTGCGGATTCTTTTGTCATACAACAACGCCGGCATCGACGACGAGCTGGTGGGAGGGGTGATTCAGCCCCAGTTCGATGGATACCAGTTGGAAGCACAGTGGGCGTCCTACGGCTGGAATGTGCTGACCCTGGAGGATGCCAACGACTATGACCAGGTGGCCGGTGTGCTCAAGACTATGGAAGATTGGGACCCGTCGGACCGCAGGCCGATGATCGTCATTGGCAGCACGGTCAAAGGCTGGTGGCCGGGCGCCGTGGACGGGAAGATTCCGGGCTATGGCGATCAGATCGTCAGCTATCAGAGTCATCCCTACACATTCGCCTTCAATGGCGATTACGTCCAGGCGTTGGCCAAGACTTTTGAGCAGCGATTCGGTGTGGAGTTCCAAAACCTCCAGGACGGGCCTGTTGCCAACGACAGAGAACGACTGATCCAATTCAAAACCAACATCGACGTCGTGATGTCGGTTCTTGAGCAGAACGGACTGGGTGATTGGCTTGCCGACAAATTGGTCGAGATAGGCGACTCGGTTACAGATGACATGCCCCTGAGAATAGACGGCGCTGCGGATGGCTTCCTGGACCCGAGATTGGCTGTCGAAAACCTCCCAGTCGAACCTCAGACGCTGACTGCGGTAAATCCGGTTTCAGGCGAGGAGAAGGAAATCTCCATCAAGCTGTTCGAAGAACCTGGCAACGTCCGAGGCACCCGCCGGGCCATATCTGAGATCATAAAATGGGCCAATTACGTCACCGACAACAGATATGTCATCGTGGCGGCAGACCTGGCGGATTCCATCAACGTCGAGAACGGCTCGCTGTGGGGCCACTATGACCCGGTGAGCAATCCGGCAGCCACTCGGCTGAAGGCATCAATTCAGGAGGCAGGGAACGCCTCGACCGCCGTGGGCATGATCAGCCAGAGCGCATCACTGGACCCGGACAAGCATGTCGGTGTCTGGGCGATCAGCGGCACATACGGCGCGTTCACGCCGCTGATGTACCTGCCCGCAAGAGTGTGGAGCCAGCAGAACCAGGACTCTCCATTCAGAATGGGCGTGCTGAATATCCTGGCTGGACATTCCGGCCCTGAAACAGCCGCCGACGCTCGAACCCACTTTGGCATCTACTCGCCGCAGGTCTGGAAATTGTTCCCCAAGGGACAGGTGATCACGCTCAGTTTCTGGGATTACAACGATGTGGCTCCCGGATACTTCGCTGCCGCCGAAATCGCCGCCAGAGACCCGAAAGTCGGCGTAATTGTTCTAGAGGTTGCAAGACCTGACTTCGCGGCTGCCGACCGCTCAACATTCGCCGACACCGACCTCAAAGCTGCGGCCAAGGGCTTCTACCTCATCCGGGACTTCGATCCCGACAAGCCCAGGCATGGTTATGTGCTGGTTCAGGGTTCTTCATCGACAGTCAATCTGGTGTCGGTGCTGGACAGGTTGGAGCAGGAGGGCGTGAACGTCAGGGTGATTGCGTCCATCAGCGAAGAGTTGTTCGAGCGTCAGTCAGAAGAGTACCGGAACTCCATCCTGCCGCCGGGAGCGCGATACGATCTGATGGTCATTAGCACTGGAACACGACGGGTATGGCCGATTCAGGACGCAGGGCCGCTGACGAAGGAGTATTCCCTGGTTTCAGATTGGGACGACCAGTGGCTGACCGGAGGCTCTGAGGCGGATGTAATCGCTGAGGCTCACCTGGACCCAGAGTCCATCTATCAGGGCGTCAAGCGATTCGCCGATGAGCGTGACCATCGGATTTCCAGCCAAACTCAGCAATTGGCGAATCTGTAACAGGAGCTTATCCAAAAAATGAAAGAACCCTGGCCCTCGATCGCAAAATCTGGGGTCAGGGTTCTTTTGTTGTCGTGGGACGACGGGATTAGTCGCTGATTCCCAGTTCTGCCCTCAGATCCGCGATGGTCTCTGCGCGGCTCCGCGATGGCTCTCGAACTCGCATCGCAATTGGCGCATTTTCGACCTCTGCGAATATCTTCACAGACACGAATACCGGCCCGGTCTCGTTGAGGATGCTCCCGATGTTGGTCACGAAATCCTCTAAGTCATTGAATTCGTGGGTGGAGGCGTAACCGGCCTCGCGGGCCATCCCTGCGTAATTGATTTCTTCGGCGTTCGGCACGGGCTGGCCGCCTGTGGTTGCATAGGATTCATTATCGAGCAGTATGTGGAAGAAATTCTTGGGTTTCTTTCCTGCCACCGTTGCCAAAAGGCCGAGGTTCATCAAAAGTGAGCCTTCGGAGTCGAAATGCACTACCTTTTCGTCAGGCAATCCCAAGGCAAGTCCGAACATTGCTGAGGTAGAATGGCCCATCGCTCCGCCAACCGTGAGATCTCTATTGGCGTTGGTGCTGATGTTCTTCCAGTGGCGCCCGGCCCGTCCCGTGGCCCCGACGATGGCATCTCCCCGATGCTCTTGGAACGCGTTGAAAATGTCTCTTGCATCAATCAAGTGTCTGTCTCCTGGTGGTTTCAAATTGCTGGAGCGGATAGGCTTTCAGGGCGAACCGCTACCTGTTGAATCCGTGGTATTCGTCGCCAATCAGCACTACCACAGGGCGCTTGGTCCTGCGGGTTTCCTCGAATGCTGCCGAAATCCTGTCACCGTCTCGGTCCTCTTCGACGAGGTAGTAGTTGATGCCGAACGCATGGAGGAATGGCTCAGTGTATTTTGCCGCAGTGTCTGGCGTCACGCCGTGCCGGGTCCAACCTCGGTAACCGACGACCATGACCAACGGGAAACCAGCGTCCAGGGCCATGCCGCGTATGGAGTCGCCGGACTCCAACATGCCGGTGTTTTGAATCAGGCATACCGGCACCTTGCCCGCGATGTTCAGACCCAGAGCGGTGCTCATGGATTCGCCTTCGCGGGAAACAGGAATAATGTCCAGAGATGGCTCTTTGACCATCAATTCGTACAGATAGTTCGTTTCACTATCCGGTATGGTGATGATGTGGGTAACGCCGTTCTTTTTGAATTCCTCGATCATCGTTTCAGGTCTGAGGATTTGAGCTTGCTGTTCTACCAAGTGGACTCTCCTTTTGATAATTGGGGATGCGGCTCCATATTCTGGAGGTTTTCGTGCCGTGTCCCAGCCATGATTGCGTGATCATATCACGATTCTTGGTTGCCAGCAGACGGCGCCCGGCAGAGATGGCAAATTGGATGTATCCTGTGCCAGTGAGCGCGCCGTCAGAACGCTGAACTGCCAAAAAAGATGCAAGAAAATTCGAGGTGACGCATTGGGAAAACTGGACACAACTCAAATCGACCAACTGCTGAAGGAACCAATAATATCAGTCATCACGACGATGCGACCCGACGGCACGCCCCACATGACGCCAGTTTGGCATCTAGTCCGCGGAGACAAAATCATCGCGGGCGTGGAAGAGAGATCGGTCAAAGCGAGTAACGTGCGAAACAACCCGAACGTGGCCTTGTGCGTGGTCGCCAATGAGTCACCGCAACGCTGGGCGCTGGTTA
>JASLRP010000331.1 GCA_030743915.1 SAR202 cluster bacterium
TGAACACCGGAACGGCGCGAGTGGACATTTGGACAGATGTGCGTGGAGTCGTGCTGCGGTCAGTTGGTAACGAAAAGGTGCCATTGCAAAATCCGTTGGTCTTTCAACCAGGTGAAAAGATTTGTCCAGCGGATGGGACAACGGGGGCCAATAGCGTTGTCATTACGGGTACGCTGAAATCAACGTCATCCGGGGTTGTGAACATGCCTATGACGTCTCAAGTGGGCTTGGCAATGTTGACCTTAGTTGTAGTAGTCAATACTTAAGCTGACAGATGTGAATTATCCGACAGGGATAGGTTGCATAGTCTCGCTGTCCGATCCGCTATGTGCCCGGCTCAAGTCCTTCTGCAAGGCCAGGCGCTTGCTCTCGAGGAAAGTCTGCCACGGAGTCTTCCCATAGCAGTATCTCCCTGAGTGAGGTCGATCCTGATTATAACTGCTGATCCACTCGTCCACATCCACTTGCAACTGCTCCAGGGTGGTGTAGAGCTTTTTTCTGAACAGGATCGAGTAGCACTCGTCCTGCATGGTCTTGTGGAAGCGCTCGCAGATTCCATTGGTCTGGGGTGAGTTGGCCTTGGTGCGAGTATGGTCTATATCCTCAATGGCCATGTAGAGTTGGTAGGCGTGGTTCTCCCGGTTCCCACAGTACTCGGTGCCTCGGTCTGTCAGCATCCTCAGCAGTGGAATGCCCTGTTCGTCAAAGAACGGGACCACCCGATCGTTGAGCATGTCCGCTGCTGTGATGGCTGTCTTCTCGTTGTAGAGCTTGGCCATTGCCACACGAGTGTAGGTGTCTACGAAGGTCTGTTGGTAGATTCTGCCAACGCCCTTGATCGTGCCCACGTAGTAGGTGTCCTGTGATCCCAGGTAGCCCGGGTGTTCGCTCTCGATCTCCCCGTGAGCCTCTTTGGCGGCTTTCGCCTTCTCCAGAGCGACCACCTGGCTCTCTGTCAGAATGATCCCTTCCTGAGCCACCTTGGCCTCAAGAGCCTTCAGGCGTTTTTTGAACGTCTCAAGATCGTGCCTGAGCCACACCGACCGGACTCCACCAGGAGAGATGATGATGCCCTGCTTTGTCAGTTCGTTAGCCGCTCTGACCTGCCCGTAAGCTGGAAACTCGATTGCTACATCCACCACTGCGCGCTCTACGTGCTCAGCCACACGGTTCTTGAGTATGGGTTTCTTGCGGGAGATCTCCACAAGGGCAGCCTCTCCACCAGTTTCGTACAACTCCTTGAACCGGTAGAAGGTGTCTCGGCTGTAGCCCATGATCTTGCAGGCTTGAGACACGTTGCCCAGCTGTTTGGCCAATTCCAGCAGTCCCAGCTTCGGCTTGATGATCTTGTCTGTATTCGTCGTCATCTGACACTCCTTTTGTTGTTGTTCATCTTAATCCAAGTGTCAGACTAAATACTAACTAATACAGATTAACAAGGACGAGGGGTTGTGATGCAAGGAAGAAATTCGAATGGCATGAATGATTGGTTATTGGTCTACATCATCGTTTCGATCCCTGTTCTGATGTTCTATGCGGCGGGCCTTTCAGGGTGGTTTTTCGATTATCCCTTGGCTCTTTTTGTCGCGATCTTTCTGTTGCTCGCAATTCCACTAGCCCTCATTCTGTTGAAGTCCCCTAAGGCGCCCCGGTGGAATATCGCCATGTTGTGGATCGCAACGATCTTGTTGACTCTACGCATAACGTACGGAATTTTGTTTCAGAGGGTTCAAGAGGGCCTGCCTCGGTTGAGTCGTGAGGAACTGCTTGACGCAATGCCGACGCTATTATCGATAGAGATTTTCACGCTGGTATGGGCAATAATCTGGACGAAGTATTTCAGAAAGTCAGTGTGAGTCAGATACACCTTTGCCAAAAGACAACGGAACAGGCGCCGACCACGGATCGGGAAGAGTCGCCTTCATGATCGACGATGCCGTCAAGCGCGGCCACCACAGCGGGTACCCATCGCTGAACCCCGAAGACCTGGTCGAGGGCGACCTGGCTTTCAACTTGGACTTCTGGAGCCTCTACACCGAAATCCTGGAAGACTGGCTGGGAATCGAAGCCAAGCCGGTCACGAAAGGCGTCTACGAAAAAGTAGGCTTCCTGAAGTAGTTTCTACTTAGCGAGAGTCCTTTACAGGCTGCGGTTATTTTCTATGACCGCTGCCTGTTCGGATCCGACGCTGGCCTCTCGCGCCACCTTCAGCGTGACGCCCTCAACTTCTGATACGATCACGGTATCTCCGGATTGAATCGTCACACCTGTATCAGATTCGGCAGTCCATAGCTCGTTGGCTACCTGAACCGTGCCCTTTGGGTTCAGAGCTTTCCTCACAACTCCAGGTTGTCCCATGATCTGATCATTTCTTGGAACGATTCTGATGTTCCTAGATTTGCGGGCAGAATACCCCAGTCCAATCAAGGGCACCGCCAACAGCACCGAGACCAAAGCCAGAACACGAATGTCAACTCTTACCTCGGGCGCAGGCAAGCCCGGAACACTGGAATCCCCGAACAGCAGGAAGCCTCCAAGCACAAAGCTGATGCCGCCAGCCAGGCCGAAACCGCCCCAAGCGGGAGAATAGATCTCGATAAATATCAGAATTAGACCGCCGACGATCAACGACACTCCCACCCAATTCACAGGCATGCTGCCGAGCGCCAAGAACGTCAGCAGCAGCAGAACTACGCCTGTGGCGCCAGCAGCCCAGCCGCCCGGGTTCAATAACTCGAAAAGGACCAGGAAACCCCCAAACGTGAGCATGAAAAACAGTAACTGAGGGTCGGCAAGCCATCGCATGAACCGCTGAACCCGCGTCGTCTCCACCCATTCGACAACGGCATTAGTGGTGATAAGAGTCCGCTCGGCGCCCGCGACTGTGACGCCGAAACCATCGATCTTGGTCAGTAGATCAGGCACATCGTTCGCAGAAAAGTCCACAATTTCTAGCCTGACTGCTTCTTCCGCAGAGTATGATATCCCCTGGAATATCGTTCGATCCAGAGCTTCAGCGTTGCGACCCCGCTCGCTGGCAATGCCTCGCAATAGCGTAGCGGCATCTCGTGTCTCCCTCGAACCCATTGTTCTCAGAAAATCCTCGCGCCAATCGTCCGAGGGTGGAACCGCGCCGATTCTGGCGCCTGGAGTCATCGCCGCTATATGCCCGGCCACCACGACGAATGTTCCGGCGGCAACCGCTCTGGCGTCCGAGGGCGTTACAAACACCACCACCGGAACGTTGGAACCACGGATTGCCCCAACCAGGTCGCGTGTTTCGTCCAACCGACCGCCGGAGGTGTTCAACTCCAGGACGAAGAGCGATGCTCCACGCTGGTCGGCGTCTTCAATCCAACCTTTGAGGATGCGAACTGATCCTGAGTTGATATTCGCATCCAGCCGACCGGCGATGACAACGCCTGTGTTCTCGACCGACTGAGCATTCACGATGCCGACCGACATAATCCATCCCGCCGTCATTAGGCAGAGGAACATCAGGAGGTGATGGATAGTTTTGGCCCGTTCCATCAGCATGCTGCAACTACGCTTTCGGATCGCTGGGTCGTTTGAGACCCAGAAAGGCATTCTGGATCTATTCAATCGTCAGTCGCCACCAAAGCCGTGGACTCATTAAATAGATTATAGACCAGGAATTCTGTATGTGCTCAAAGCTCGAGTTCGCCTAAAAAGTTAATAGACGAAAAAGCAATGCAGGCTCAGCCAAAGCGCACAGTTAGCAGAATTCGTTGACCGCCGACGGCGCCTGGGATTACGCTTGACCAGAATCGCAGGGGGCAAGATTCGAGGCACAGGCAATTGATATTCGTATGCAGGTTATGGATGACCGGATTGTATCGCGAATTCGACCACTACGAACCAGTTCGTGACAACGCTCCTACTCGACCGAGATGGACCAAAATCCGTCAAATGGAAGGCATGCCTACGGCGCTTCATACGCGGGTTTGGCGTAATTGGAGGTTTCTGTGAAGGACTATGAGCCTGTCATGAGTTTTGGAGAAGACGTCGCCAAGATATACGATGAGGTCGAACGGGGCGATGAGGTTGAGGCTGTCGCGTTCTTAGCGGAACTGGCGGGGCGCGGGACCGCGCTGGAGTTGGCGATCGGCACCGGTCGGATCGCGCTCCCGCTTGCCGCTCAGGGTATCCGTGTGGATGGTATCGACCTTTCACCTGCGATGATCGCACAGCTCCGCGCCAAGCCAGGTGGCGCTGATATCGCAGTCACCATGGGAAACTTTGCCGACGTTGCGGTCCCCGGCACATATCGTGTGATCTACGTGGTCTTCAACACACTGTTCAACCTGCTGACCCAGGACGAGCAGGTCCGCTGCTTCGAAAACGTGGCGGCCCATCTCACCGACGATGGTTACTTTGTGGTGGAGGGGCTTTCACCTGCCTTTTTCCACCGGCTGCGCAACGATCAATACGTGGACGCGGAAGTCATTGAAGTAGGCGAAGTCCGACTCGATGTGCTGCGCCACGACATGGCGACGCAGATGATCGAAGAGAGCCATGTATCTCTTACCCCCGCAGGAGTGCGCTTGAACCCGGTGGTTCAGCGGTACGCATGGCCGAGCGAGCTCGATCTCATGGCGCGGATCGCCGGGTTACGACTAAAGGAACGTTGGGCCGGCTGGAGCCGAGAACCTTTCAATTCCACCAGCGCTAACGTCGTGTCCGTTTACGGACGCTGACCTGCCCAATCGATAACATCACGTCACGCCACCACCGCTTCGATTCAAGCTGCTGGGTCATTCGGATACGTGTTTGGTGTCCAGGCGTTGGTCGAACAGAGATTGAATTGCCAGCGACCACACGCTTCACTTCTCTCAGCATGACGATTGGGATATAACCGTTATCGCTCTCGACTTCACGATTTCGTTGACCGCCGACAGCGCTTGGGATTACGCTTGACCATATTCTAGTTGTCGGGATTCGAGGCATGGGTGGCCGATATGCACATGCAGGTTGTGAGAGACCAAAGGGACACAGACACAAAAATCACCAAGGGGCTGGTCAAACGGACTGCCGGTTCGTTCAGGCCGTACTGGATGCAGGGGGTCGTGATTGTCCTGCTGATCCTGGTAACTGGCGGGCTGGGCGCGGTGAATCCTGTGCTGATTCGGGTCGTGTTCGACTCGGCGTTGTTCCCTGATAGCGGGAGTCCTGATCTGAACCTCCTTTGGATTATCGGGGGCGTGATGGCGGGCATCACCATCGCGACGGGCGGTCTCGGAATACTCCAGACGTACCTGACCAACTTGGTGGGCCAGAAGGTCATGCGCGACCTGCGGGACAGGCTGTACACGCACCTGCAAAAGCTGTCCATCGGGTTCTTCACAGGCACTCGGACGGGTGAGATACAGTCGCGTATTTCCAACGACGTCGGGGGCATCCAGAACGTCGTCACCAATACGGTGACGAACGTTTTGTCGAACACCGTCATATTCATAAGCACCCTTATTGCCATGCTGGTGCTGTCCTGGCAGCTAACGCTGGTGGCTGTTGGCATGGCTCCTGTGTTCTTCTTCCTCTCCAAGTATGTGGGAGAGCGTCGGAGGGTGGTCACGGCGGAGTCGCAGAAAGTGGCGGCGGAGGTCACGGCGATAACTCAAGAGTCGCTGTCTATATCCGGCGTAATGCTGACCAAGCTGTTCGGACGGCAGAACCAGGAGATACAACGATTCCAGGGCGAGAACCAGAGGATGGCCGACCTCGCCGTTCAGCTTCACATGACCGGACAGGCATTCTTCGCCACCATGCAGATATTCTTCTCCCTATCCCCGGTGATCATATATGTTATAGCCGGATACATAGTTTCCGGAGACGGCTCAGTCGGGGTGTCTGCCGGAACAATAGTCGCCTTCACCACCTTGCAGGCAAGGCTGTTCTTCCCCATCGGGATGCTGCTTCAGGTGTCGGTGGAGCTTCAGTCGTCACTGGCGCTGTTCGAGCGGATTTATGGCTACCTCGACCTGAAACCCGACATTGAGGACTCCGATAATCCGGTCGAAATAGACGCCAGCAGGGTCGAGGGGAAGGTGAGTTTCGAGAGCGTTCACCTCTCCTACAATCCTCACGATGAAGAGACCGCCGATGACTCCAGAACTCAGTGGGCACTGAACGGCGTGAGTTTCGAGATCGAGCCTGGACAGCTTGCCGCCTTCGTCGGTCCCAGCGGAGCGGGCAAGACCACCATCTCGTACCTGATTCCCCGGCTGTATGATCCAACTGATGGCTCGGTCAAGATCGACGGCATCGACGTTCGGGATATGCGTCTTGACGCTCTGGCGGGAATCATTGGCTATGTCACTCAGGACAGCTATCTGTTCCATGCCAGTCTTCGCAGCAACCTGCTATACGGCAACCCAAACGCGACTCAGGATGAGATCGAAGCCGCCGCCAGGGCCGCCTACATCCACGACAGAATCACCGAGTTTCCGGACGGTTACGATACCATCGTGGGAGAGCGCGGTTACCGTCTCTCAGGCGGCGAGCGTCAACGACTGTCCATCGCTCGGGTGATCCTGCATGACCCTCGAGTGCTGATCCTGGACGAGGCCACCTCTGCGCTGGATACCGCCAGCGAGCGGCACGTCCAGTCCGCCCTAGAGCCGTTGATGGCTGGACGCACCACCATCGCCATTGCTCACCGTCTGTCCACCATCCTCTCTGCGGACGTGATATTCGCCATCGATCAGGGCAGAATCGTCGAGCAGGGCACTCACTCTGAACTTCTGAGCAATGGCGGCCTGTACGCCAGCCTGTACAACGAGCAGTTCGAGGGCGGACGCATAGAGTCCTGGTGTGAGGATGGCGTCATCATGAGCGATGGGACCATCATCCCCAGGGAGGAACCTGTCCTGGCGATGGGGTGATAGGTTCGTCACATCAAAAACTCGACTCGGAACGTCCAAATTCGTTGACCAGTGACGGCTCCACCGGTTAGGCTGGCTAAGGTCCGTCACCAGACCTCAATGGGTTTCTGGGCGCTGCCTAATGATTATTCCGCTAATCTCCATGATCTTGTCTCAAAGGATGAAATTTGCTGCTGAACACCCTTTTGATTATTCACATTCTGGCCGCAATCATCGCGTTTGGGGGTAACATATCGCACATGGTGTGGACGCGAATCGCGCTGAACAATCCACCGGTTCGGGCCTATACGCTGAGGACGATCAGCCAATTGGAAAGACGTTACGTAAACCCGTCCTACGTGGTGGCCGGGATCACCGGACTGGCTCTCGTTGACCGAAGCGGACGGAGTTTCACAGACCCCTGGGTGCTGTTGTCTATCGTGATCTTCCTGGGGATAACCGCGGTTGGCGGAGCGGTGTACGCGCCCCTTTTGAGACGCCAAATAGCTCTGGCTGAAGAGGGCGATCCCGACTCGGAAGAGTACCGAAAGTTGGACCGCAGAGGGAACATCATAGGCCTATTTGTAGTGGCCCTGGTGGTATTCTTGATCTACATGATGGTGTTCCAGCCCCCGCTCTGGGGCTAGGGACATAAGCTGAGTGCAGCCCAGAAGATGAGGTGTTGGATTTGGCCAGATTCACGACTGTAATTGTCTTGGGATTACTGCCACTGATCATGGCAGCCGCAGCTTGCCAGAGGCAGGGGGAAATGCGCACGCCCACGCCCTATCAGCGAGGGACCATTCTTCTTCAGAATTGTGATTATGCAGCAGCCATAGAAAGTTTCGACGAGACCATCAGGATCTATCCCAAGCAAGCGAACGCCTTCTATGGGCGAGGTTATGCCCACGGCAAGCTGGGCCAGCATGAGCTGGCTTTACAGGACCAAAACGAGGCTATCAGAATCAATCCCAGAAACGGCGGCGCCCACTACTACAGAGGCCTTGCGCACGGCGAGTTGGGCGACGATCAGAAATCCCAACAGGACATCGAAAAAGCTGAGGAACTGGGGTTCAATATTCCCACGGGTCAAGTAAGACCAGGATGCTGACACCAGGGCGACCAGATGCTTCGCCTCGGATCAGCATGGCGTCATGTTTCATCGAAACATTGTGGTATCACAGGAATCAACTCACATAATCCCTGACACCTGATACCTAATAACC
Organism: SAR202 cluster bacterium; assembly: GCA_030743915.1. Lineage (GTDB taxonomy): Bacteria > Chloroflexota > Dehalococcoidia > Lucifugimonadales > UBA1123 > UBA1123. The sequence continues at coordinate 8,108 of JASLRP010000331.1, forward strand.
TGAGAACCCGCCCCTACTCCTCCACCAGGTTGGCGTTGATGTAGTCCCAGTCCAACTCGATGCCCATGCCTGGGCCTTGAGGCAGGTGGACGTAGCCCTCATCGTCCATCGGGTCGCAGGGTTCCAGGAGGTAGGGCGGCGTTACATCGTAGTCCTCGCCGGGCCTGAGCAGTCCGCGCTCGAAGAACTCACAGGTGTCCTCGGTGGTCGCTCCCAGAATCTGGGCGTTGCCGAAGCCTCCGACGTGCATCTCGCAAGGGATTCCGAAGGACTCGTACATATCGACGGCCTTTTTGCAGGCGGTGATGCCTCCGAAATTGGTGTCGATGCGCCCGATGTCCGACGCTCCCTGGAGGACCCATTCGGCGCGGCTGTAGTGGGCGTCCGTCGTAAGCTCTGGAGAGCATATGGCGATGTCCAACTCTCGGCACAGCTTGCGGTACGGCTCGATCCTGCGCTCGTCCATCGGGTGTTCCAGGAAGTAGAAATTCAATTTCTCAAGCTCCCGGCCCACCCATACCGACTCGTTGTAAGAATAGACGCTCCACGGGTCCAGCATCAGCGTCATGTCATCGCCCACTGCCTCACGGACGGCGCGGCAGACCTCCACGTCCTCTTTCGGGAAGGCGGGACGCCGAGGGGTCGGCTCGTTTGTGTGGGGGTCCCAGTAGATGTAGGCGTGGATTTTGTATGCCTGATAGCCGCGCTCCTTGCACTCCAGGGCGTGCTGGGCGTAATCTTCGGGAGAGCCGAGATTCGGGTACGTGCTGGCATATGCTTTCACCTTCTCCCGCGCGCCGCCCAGCAGCTTGGCGATGGGGACTCCCGCCATCTGGCCCAGCAGATCCCACAGCGCGCCGTCGATGTTGCCAATCAGAGCTTCCGAGAACCCCCGATGCCCCAACATCCAGTGCCACAGCCTCTCGCGGTCCAGTGGGTTCTCGCCCACCAGCAGAGGTTTCACCAGGCCTTCCACCTCGGCGGGAGTCGCGCCGTAAAAGTAGCTATGGCCTCCGCCGATGTTGATGCCCTCGACGCCCTCGTCGGTCTTGACACGGAGGACTCGCTGGACGGCCATGCGCTCCTCGCCGGCCTGTCCGTAACCCCACCGGGTAGGACTGCCAGTAACCGGAACATTGAAGGGTGTGACTTCGATATCGGTGATTTTCATTTCGTCTCCTGTGGGGAGCGGCTGTCTGCTGTCAGCTTTCAGCCGTTAGATTTTCAGGCGGTCAGGTGTCAGGGCTCGCCACTCTGAGGCGCGGCGAAGAGTCTAATTGTAAGCAGGAAGACGCCCGCGGTACCATCGACCAGATGCTTCACTCCGTTCGGCATGGCGAGGTTGGGTTCCGTAATTAGCGCTACTGGCGGCATTTCACATGGTAGCTCTCTCTGAGGTTGGCGCTGGACGATGCTTCGTTTGCAGTCACGCTTTGAGGATATCGCGTTTGGATAGAACTCGCTCCATGAGGGGACGCATGCCCAGGTCGGTGGAGATTTGCAGGGCTTCGTCGAGCATGGATACAGCTTTCTCTGAGTCTCCGGGTTCGTTGCGCTCCAGGAGCATGTCGGAATAGTCGTGGAGAGACCAGGCAAGTTGTGGACGGTATTCTGCCGTGCGACAGAAAGCCAGTGCGTCCTCAAAGTGGGAAGCCGATGTGTCAACCTCACCTATCGTACGGGCGAGCAGGCCGAGCAGACGATCGATGGACGTGTTCGAGTGGTCTTGCACGGTGTGTCTCCAAGGTTCCATCTCAGAGTACTGAGTTTTTGCCGCGGACCGGTCATCCTGCGCGACCGCGATCAGCGACAGGGCCATGTTGGCTTCCGTCCTGCTATAGGGATGTGATGTAGTGGACGAGAGGTACGACCTGGCGCCCAGCTTGAACCTTTCTACGTCGCCGGCGGCTTCTCCGCTGAACAGGCCAGTCAAAGCCACCGCTACGTGAGACTCCACCGGCCCTGGCGGCCGCGATCCCATCAGGCGTTCCAGCGTCTCCATGCATTCCTCGCCACCACTGTAGTCGCCGACCGAGTATTCCAGTAAGAGTTTGGCTTCCCATAGATAGCCGTGAGAAGGATTCAATCCAAGACCACGGTCAATCACTTCACGGGCGGCATCCCACTTTCCCTTGACCAGAAAAACCAGGGAGTTGATCCAGAGAGCTGCAACCAGACCGGCAGGGTGCCGAGCCCGTTCAGCCATAGTGAGCATGGCCGACGAGTTAACCTGCGCTCCTTCCATGTCACCGACTGAAAGGTTGGCGCCGACCACACACATCCGTGAGAACGATTCAAGGTTGGGATCGTCAAGTTCCCGATTCAACTCAGCCGCCCGCCCGTCGAGGGCGATGCACTGCTGGGGTTGCAGATAGAAAAAGGCAATTCTCCCGGCGCGGGCCAGCGTCCACATTTCCAGGGCCTGATCACCTTCACGTCTGGCGATGGTCAGTGTGCGTTCGAAGTTGTTTTGAGCATTGTCATACTCGCCCAACCGCAGGGCCCGATAGAAACCCCACTGCGACAACAATCGTGCTTCATCGATTGAGTCTTCTTGGACGATCTCTAACGCGCTGGAAATCAATTCTGGAACTCCAGTAAATCCCACACCGAACGGGTGGGTGGCTACTTCCACAGCGCTCGAAATGTCCCCAGCCTGTCTGAAGTATTCGAACGCAGATACCAAGTTGCCATGCGCATCTTCCGTCTGAAGCAGTGAGGTCTGCGCGCGACCAAGCGCGAACAAGAGTTTGGCCTTCTCCCGGTCCATCTCTCGATTTTCTTTGGCTGACAATGCCCGTTCAAAATAGCCATGCGCCTCCTCAAACGCGAAGTCATTCATCGCCCGCTCACCTGCCATCAGCGAATACATGACCATATTTTCTGGACCCGCGACCGCCACGGCCTCCAACGAGTGATAGGCCAACTCTGCGCAATGCGCGTCCACGTCTCCTGCGTATATCTTCTCCAAGGCCTCCATGATCCGAGCATGCAGCCTCACCCGCCGTGTTAGCGACAGTTCATCCACCAGCGTTTCCTGTACCAGTAACTGAGAAAACTGGTAGCGGCCCACGCCATCGGGCAGTTCCTCGATCACGCGCGCGCTGAGTCCTTCTTCCAATACATCCAAAAGCGCGTCCTGGTTGAGGTCGTCGCTCAGGGCGTCCAACTGCTCCAGGGTGAATTCCCGACCGATAACCGATGCGATCGTGAGCGTCTCGTTGCACCTCTCCGAAAGCCGGTTTAGCCGTCGACCTAACACCTCTCGCACTCCTTCAGGAACACGAATCTCCCACGAGTCTCGCTCCCTGACCTGCGCAGGGGTCAGATCCCCTTCCTGCGCTAACAGACGGACCACTTCGGTTACAAAGAGAGGATTGCCATCTGTCTGACCGTGAACCGCCTGCACTAGACTATCGGTAGGGTTGATATCAGAGGTCATTTCGATGAAACGTTGGACATCATCGGAGGTCAGGCCATGCAGTCTCACTCTCTCGAACAGGGTTTCCCGGATCAGCTCGCCAAGCGTCTCTACCAGCGGATGTCTGCGGCCCAGATCAGCATCACGGTACGTCCCGACAATCAGTATTCTGGTTCCTGACAGTTCTCTGGCAATGAATTGGAGGAGCAAAAGCGACGGAACGTCTGACCATTGCAGATCATCGAGCAGGATAATCAATGGTTGTTTTCCAGAGGCTGTCTTCAGGAAGGCGCAGACAGAGTCGAACAATCGGAAGCGCTCCTGCTCGGGGTCGTTGAGTTGGAGCGGAAGGCTGACGTCGGGTGAACGATTCCTGATGTCGGAAACGATCTCTACCAAGTCGCCAACGCTGGCTCCCAGTTCGGTCCCCAGCGCTTCGCCGTCCGAATCCTGCACATAGCTTCTGAACGCTTGCACCCACGGCCAGTATGGCGGGACTCCCTGCTCTTCGTAGCACCGACCTCGCAACACCTGACATCCTCGGAGTCCAGCGTAAGTCGCAAGCTCCTGAGCGGTGCGAGTTTTGCCGATGCCCGGCTCTCCGACGAGCGTGACCATGCGGCCTCGGCCGCCTAAAGCGTCCTCCAGAGCCGCTTTGAGGTCGTCCATCTCACGCTGACGGCCTACGAACACATCGCCTGCCAGCGAGTCCAGAACATTCAACGCCACCTCAGGCTCGGTGATGCTCTGCTCTGAGGAGGATACATCCACGGCTTCCAGAGCGGCCAGAACGTCGGATGCAGACTCTGGCCTCTCCGAAGGGTCTTTCGACAGCAGCCGCATGATGAGGGCTTCCAGAGGTCGTGGGCAGTCGCTCCGATGCCACGTCGGCGCCACGGGTGGCGTGTTGATGTGCTGGCCGATGATGGCTATGTTGTCGTCTCCCAGAAACGGAGGACGTCCGCATACCATCTCGTAGAGCATGGCTCCCAGAGAGTACAGGTCAGCCCTCGGCGTTACATCGCTGCCCATCGCCTGCTCCGGTGGCATGTAGGAGACGGTGCCCACCATCATGCCTTCGGCAGTGAGGCGCGAGCGGTCAAGAGACACCGCGAGACCAAAGTCCCCTATCTTGGCGATCCCGTCCTCTGTGAGCCAGACGTTACCAGGCTTGAGATCGCGATGGATGATGCCGCGCGAGTGGGCGAATTCTAAACCCCGGCAAGTCTCGACGGCTATGGAGATGGCTTGCTCAAGGGAGAGTCGTCCACCCTCTGCATCCTCCAGAACGCCTTCGACGTCGCCGCCTCCCAGAAGCTCCACGACCATGAAAGGCCGGCCTTCGTGTTCTCCCAGATCGAACACTGTGACGATGTGAGGATGAGAGCCGAGCCGACCCATCGCCTGAGCCTCGCGGGATATGCGAGAACGGGACACGTTGTCCAGCCCTTCGGTCTTGATGAGGGCGAAGGCCACATCTCTATCCAGAAGCGTGTCCTGAGCGAGATAGACCATCTTCTTGCCACCCTCTCCCAAGAACCTCTGCACCTGATATCGTCCATCAGAGAAGGACGTGGGCTGGGCGCTACTTGACTCGGACGGTTGGGGCGAAGAAGCGGACCCTCGTTCTGCTTCTGGAGCGTCTGTTCCTACACCCAGAACTCGCTGGGCCGCCGTGATGAACGACATAGCGTCAGCATTTTCAGGGTCAAATGCTAGAACCTCGGTGGCAAGGGTCTGGACTTGCTCCCAGTTCCGGTTGTCTGCCTCCTGCTCTACCTGGTCTAGGAGACGGTCGATTCGGCGTTGTATGCGATCGCTGACCATAAGTTCTCGACTGTGCGATTGTGTTGAATCGAAGGATACTTCCCGTTCGATGGAGTGGCAAGTCCATACACGGGAGTCCGGCAAGAAATTCGGCAATACTGGTCACCCGGGCCGCACGGTTTCGCGCAAATGATGAACACAGAAGATTCTTGCTCCACATAGGCGCTAATGCTAGAGTGAACAATACGGCAATGCACGACGTGGGGAGGCCCGGATATTGGAGCGTTCTACCGCCCGCAAGGGGATATTCTACGGTTGGTTTGTTCTGGCCGCGGGTTTCTTCGCGCTGTTTATGGCCACAGGAGCCAGGAACGGCTTCGGAGTTTTTATCATCCCGTTAACTGACGAGTTCGGATGGAGTCGCGGTTCGCTGTCATTGGCGATTGCGATCGGATGGGGGATGAACGGACTCAGTCAGCCCTTCGTCGGCAGGCTTTTTGACCGATTTGGCGGACGCGCTGTCATATCGACGAGTCTCATAATTCTCGGCATCAGCACGATACTGCTCAATCGCACCAATAACCTGTGGTTCCTTATCGTGGTTTACGGACTGATAATGTCCACAGCCTCCAGCGGCGCGTCTCTGGTGACGGTCCACGCGCTACTTTCTAAGTGGTTCTATCGCAGGCGGGGCCTCGCAATAAGCATCAGCACTGCTGGAGGATCGGCCGGGTCGATGATTCTGGCGCCCTTCACCACGTACATGATTCTTTGGGCCGGATGGCGAATATCCTGGGTTGTGCTGGGCGGGTTCGTCCTATTACTGGCGCTGCCGATGGCGTTTTTCTTTATACGCGACGACCCTTCCAAGATAGGTGAATCTCCAGATGGCGACGAACGTCCGCCTGATCAGGAGCCTGGAGTCGCTTTCGAACGGCCGCGCGCGCCTTTGGAAAAGAACAGCTGGCAGGAATCGTTCAACACCCAGCCGATCTGGCAGATGACGGGTGCCTACTTCGTATGCGGAATGACCACCGCCATTATCGCAGCTCACTATGTCCCCTTTGCCGTTGACCGGGGAGCGTCGCCTGAGATGGCGGCGTTCGCCTTCGGGCTGATGACCGGGCTGAACGTGGTGGGCGTGATAGTAGTGGGAATCATATCGGACATAGTTGGCCGAAAGTACCTGCTGGGCGTGATGTATGCCACCAGGGGTTTGGCCTACGCCATGCTGATATTGGCGCCGGGGGTGATTGGCATCTGGGGCTTCGCCATTATCGCTGGATTCTCGTGGGTCGCAACTGCGTCGCTGACTTCGTCGCTCACAGCAGACATATATGGATTGCGCAATTTGGGGACGCTGGGTGGGATAGCCACCTTGTCCCACCAGTTGGGCGGCGCGCTGAGCATCTACATGGGCGGCGTGCTGTACGACTATTTTGGCTCATACAACGTGCCGTTCTCCATCGCAGGCTCGCTGCTGCTGTTCGCCACCATTTTCTCCTTCAGCATCCGAGAGAAGCAATACTCGTCGAGGTTCCAAACTGGGCCTGCTCAATCTGCATCCGCTCCCGCTGGTGACGGCGATTAGGATGGGATTGAGGTCTGCCTGAGATGCTTCCGCTGCTGGCCGGCCTGGCTCATCACGCAGAACCCGGCGACCCTGTTCTGCTTTCCTGGATTCAGGACAGGATAGACGCTCTCGTCGGTCTGGAGGCTGAGGCCATCGTAATTGTGCTGGGGGCCGTCATTGTAATGATTCCACTGGCGATAATGGCATTGTTCGTAGTCCAGCGCGCTCGCCAGCGGAGGATGTAGAGCGAGGCGCTCAGGTGTCCGGGATGGCTTTCAGCACTCAAAATTCAGCCGTCAGCCAACGCCATTCTGAGATTGAAATCGAAGAATTTCGCCGTCCATAAGGCAACATTTGCCCCATCATCGACCGGATGCTTCGCCGTCGCTCAGCATGGCAAAGTTCGGTCGCTCCCATCTTACGGGGCTTCGAGACCCTCTATTAAAAATCCAGCGTCTCGGCCATGCGCTTGCGGTGGAACCTGGGGTCGCCCATGTAGTGATACAGCGTGCGGGACATCTTGGTGTGCAGCGTCAGGCCGTACTCTTTCATGACGCCGATTCCGGCGTGGACCTCGTGGGCTGCATTGCAGGCCTGATAGTACCCCTCGGTGGTTACGGCCTTGGCGAGGTGGATGCTGGTGTTCAGTCCATTATCCACGAGCCTTTCCGAGTCCAGTTTCCACAGGGCCTCGTAAGTCGTCCATCGGGCGGCGTCCAGGTGATTGACGATGTTCACGATGTGGTCCTGCACTCTCTGAAACCTACCGATGGGGTTGCTGAACTGAATCCGAGTCCGGGAGTACTCCAGCGTCATGTCGAACACCGCCTGCGCTCCTCCGACCTGGTAGGCGCACAGGATGGGGATGGCCTTCTGTAATGCTCTTTGAAGGGGTTGCCAGGCTGAACCCGGCTCTCCCAGCACGGCGTCGGCGGGGACCTCCACCGAGTCGAAATTCACCTCTCCGACCCAACCCATGAATCCAGAGAGCAGTCGAGTCGAGACTCCGGGCGTGTTGGCGTCCACCATCATCAGCGTGATGCCCTCGTGGCCACGCGCTCGAACGGCGGTTATGAGGGTAGTGGCCGATGCCGCGTCGTGAACGAACAGCTTGGTGCCGCTGAGAACGTATCCGTTGTCGGTGGGCTGGGCGCGCATGGACACAGACTCCGGCCCCCAGCCGAAGTCAGGCTCGGTGAGGGCCAGTGAGGCAATTTCTCTGCCGAGAGCTATGGATGGCAGGTACCGCTGGCGTTGCTCCTCGGTCCCGGCCTCCAGAACGGTGAGGGCGCCCAGGACTCCCGACGAGAAGAAGGGCCCTGACAGCGGGCCTGCGCCCATCTGCTCATAGACGACGGCTGCATCGGTCAGCGAACTGCCTGCGCCTCCGTACTGCTCTGGCACCAGCATTCCCAGCCATCCGATCTCGGATGCCTTCTGCCACAGTTCGTCGGAGTATCCGGACTCGGTCTCCTCAAGCTCCAGCAGGGCGTCTTTGGGGGCCTCGCGCTCCATGAAATCCCGCGCCGTGGTCTTGAGTAGTTCCTGTTGTTCGGTCAGTGAGAGGTCCATATTATGTGTCACCGTTCTCTTGGAGTATTTGGCGGATGTCTTCTAACAAAATTGGAAGATCATTGGTCACGATGTCCCAGACAACATCGTCATCAATCTGATCATATGCATGTATCAGAAAGTTTCGAAAATCAATGATTCGCCGAAAGTTCGTGATTCGAGCCACCGTCGCTGAATCCACGCGAGATAGCTGATTTATAGCTTCGCCGATTATTCCGAATTCACGTTCTACGGCAGGTCGGAGTATCTCGTCGTTTGCGTAAACTTCAAAAGTCTTGCCATCTGTAATCCGAGCGATCAGGTCAGAGGCTTGTTGGATGTCGTACAGGAACTTTTGAGATTCACGCTGCATACAATAACGTTCGGGATTCCTCTACCGATTCGCGGAAATATGGATTCTTTATTGCCGACTCCATCACTAGGTCTATGTCACGGTTGAATAGTTCTCGTAGCGCTTCAAGAAGCCCAAAATACGTGTCAGCGTATTCTCCACGTTTCAATTCCTTGAATGTGACCAAGAAATCAAGGTCGCTGTTTTCTGGATCGAATTTGTCACTGACAGCCGACCCGAATATATCCAGCCTTTTGACCCGATATCTTTCGCAGATACCAAGTAGTCTCTCGCGATTGTCGTCAATTATTGGGTTCATCGCGGCGACCTTCCAGCTTTCCCCACATCTCCCGTCGGGCGGAGGCTATATCTTCTTTGGTGATTTCTATGCCCAAGTCGCACCATATCCCACCCAAGTGCACAATTCGCAGACCGTTAATTATCTCGACACGTGGATCAGGCAATGCAGGTTTGCAAGGTTCCACAACTACGCCAGACGCCCCGCCTGCTCGCGCACCTGACGTCCGATTCCCAGACGACGGGACATGATGACCTTCTGAATCTCCGCCGTGCCGCCAGGGTGCAGGGCCACGATGCTGGAGCGCTGGAACACCTCCATGTGCTTGTCGGACTTGTCCCACTTCGGGTCGTCGGTCAGAGCGTAGGGTCCGAGAATCTTCAGCATAGCCTCGCCCATGCGCAGGCCCGATGTCTTGCGATAGTAGGACGACTGTGGCCCTTCGTGGGCCAGCTTCTGGTGAGCGTGCCGCATCCAGTAGTTGCGAAGGCCAAACAGTCGAGAAATCTCCGCCTCCACGAACACATCCACCAGCAGTTCCTGGACCTCCGGGTCCTTGCTTATGGGTTGACCATCGCGTTTTAGATCGCGGGCGTAGTCGAACAGCCTGTCAACAACACGGTTTCGGCGGATGGTGCCGCCGGAGCCATGCTCAAGCTCCAGGTGGGTTGTGGCGACCTGCCAGCCGTTATTTTCCCCTCCGATGAGGTTCGATGCCGGGACACGCACGTTATCGAAAAACACCGTGTTCTTGTGGCCGGTGCCTGCCCCGCCTTCTCCTCCGGCGATAAGCAGGTCCATCGGGACCACCGTAAGTCCAGGCGCATCGGCAGGAACGATGAACCAACTGAGATTCTGGTGACGGTCGCCCTCGGGGTCGGTGCAGGTGATGGTCCAGTACTGCTCCGCGCCGTGGGAGCTTCCGACGAATATCTTCTGGCCGTTGATGACGTACTCGTCGCCGTCGCGCACCGCGCTTATCTGGACCCCTGCCAGATCAGAGCCTGCGTTGGGCTCAGTGAGAAGCTGCCAGGTGCGCACCTCTCCCTTGAATATGGGAGGGAGGAATCGCTCCTTCTGGTCGTCGTCTCCCCAGACCAGGATGCTGGCGCCGCCCAGGCGTCCGCCGCTGTCATAGTACGGAGGCAGGGAGAGGGAGTATTCGTCCAATTCCTCGTCCAGGACGATGGCGTGGTCGATGGTGAGACCGCCGCCGCCGTACTCGGTTGGCGCGGTGGGCCACAGCCACCCCTTGTCACCCAGATCGCGGCCCAACTTCCGATACTCGAGGTAGTCATCGTATGTCGTATCGGCTGAGTCGGCGGGGTTCGCCAGATCATCTGGCACGTGGTCCTTAAGCCAGTCGCGCACCTCCGTTCGGAAGGTCTGCTGTTCCTCTGTGTAACGAGGCTCGAAGTCCATGTGTTGGGCCTCCATGCGAGTTTGGGGTTGGTAGTCATGATTGTATTATCACGCTCACGGGGCGTCAATCGAGTCCCCCGTTTGAGCCCCGTGGTACAATCCCGGTGTGACCTACGCCGCAGACCTCCACATCCACTCTTCCTATGCTCGCTCCACCAGCCGTGAACTGAACTTCGAGAACCTTGCTCGTTGGGCGAAGATCAAGGGAATCGACCTGCTCGCCACTGGAGATTTCACCCATCCCGTGTGGTTCGCCGAGACGCGCCAGAAACTGAACGACACGGGCGATGGGTTGTTCGAGTTGGATGGGGCGAAGTTCGTCCTGGGCACAGAGCTAAACTGCAATGGCCCGCAGAGCGGCCGCAATCGCCGGATTCACATGCTGGCGTTCGCGCCCAGCCTTGAGACTGTGGCCCAGATCAACAAAGCGTTGGCCCGCAGGACGAAATCTCTAGAGAGCGACGGCAGGCCCACCATCCACATGACACCGCGAGAGCTGGTTTCGACCTTGATGGACATCGACGAGCGGTGCATCATCATTCCGGCCCACGTATGGACTCCCTGGTTCGGCATGTACGGCTCCAAGTCGGGATTCGACTCGCTGGAGGAGTGTTTCGGCGACGCGCTGGAGACTGTCACAGCCATCGAGACCGGCCTGTCCAGCGATCCGGCCATGTGCTGGCAGGTCCCGGAGTTGGACAACCTGTCGCTTGTGTCCTTCTCGGATGCTCACTCACTGCCCAAGCTGGCGCGGGAACTGACCGTGATGAACGGCGAACCGAGCTACGATAGCCTTGCACAGGCTCTCAGGACTCAGGATATCGCCTACACCGTCGAGTTCTTCCCGGAGGAAGGCAAGTACCACTACTCCGGCCATCGCAAGTGCGGCATCAGCTACTCGCCGGACGATGTTTCGACATACGGACGCACATGTCCTGTCTGCGCTCGCCGGATGACGCTGGGAGTGATGCAGCGAGTGACCGAGATCGGAGCGCGGGATGTCGCCACCGACCGAGACGATGACGGCCTCACCCGAGCGGACAACGGCAGGCCGCCCTTCCGATCGTTGATCTCGCTTCAACAGATCGTTGCCGAGGCGCTGGGCTTCGGCGTCAACACCAAGCGAGTCCAGAATGCGTACACTCGGCTGATCGAAACCTTCGGCGCCGAGTTGGGCATCCTACTGGACACTCCATCCTCCGACATCGCCGATGCGTTGCCTGAGAACGGAGAGCGTGTTTCCGAGGGCGTCTCGAAGGTCAGAGCAGGCGACATCTACATCGAACCGGGCTTTGATGGACAGTTCGGCAAGGTGCAGGTCTGGCCGGATGAGTCCGCCAATTTGAAGGCGTCGAGGCCGTCTCAATCTCGAATGGCCTTGTGAAAACTACGGGTAACGGAACAAACCAAATGACTGGGGGACAGGCATGATTTCCATTAATGGCGACATGAAAGAGAAGATCGACAGCGCGCTGGCGGACAGGGCTCCTTGCTTCGTGGGCACTGCGTCCAAGGATGGCAAGCCGCAAATTAGCATGAAGGGCAGCGTTCTGGTCTATGATGACGATACGCTGGCCTACTGGGAGCGGGCCAAGCGGTCGGCCCTGGATAACATTCAGGACAACCCTCAGACCGTAATCTTCTATCGTAATGGCCCAGAGCGCATTAACTGGCGCTTCCACGGCACAGCCACGGTCCACGAGTCCGGAGATATACGCGACAACGTGATGAGCCGCACTGTCCAGCAGGAACTGGACCGCGACCCTGAGCGTCAGGGCGTCGCCATTCTGGTGAAGATCGACGAGATTACCGAGCTTTCAGGCAACGTCCTGCAATCCCGGGATTAGGTCACTCGTAAGTTTCATTTTGAATCGTGGGCGGTGGATTACACCGCCCACGATTTTTTATTTTGCCCTTATTGCCATCCTCAATCCAAGGTCACATCCACCCTCCGGTGAACGATCATCACGAAGGCTTATTGCGATGTGACTCGCTTCATCAAGACATCCGACTGGGTGCCTTTCGTGCCGACGACAGGCACAAACAATGTGTCGATATTCACAATTGGCAATATATTACCACTAGACCTTCCACACCCAATTTTTGGGCTTTTTCAGAAATGGAAAGTTCTCTCGATGGCGAGTCTCTTCGAACACGGCACAATACAGACATCGAAAGCGGACGAACAACACAGAAGAAGAGGAGACACTCAAATGGCAACGAAAGCAATCAGAATCAACGTCAACACCCCGCCAGCCACCGAGAAAAAACTGTCCAGCATGTTCAGCGCCATCGTCTACTCGCTTGAGTCCTACTTCGGACCGATGAACGTGGAAGTGATGGACCCTGAGAAGCGCGCCAGGCTCTCCGTAGAAGACAAGGCCAACGTCGATACGACCCTCAACGGAGTAGGCACTTTCTAGAGACTCGAGGTGCCTGACCAATCAACAACTCAGTCAATCCGAAGAGGAGACACCAAAATGGCAACAAGAGCAATCAACACCAACGTCGGCTCAGAAGTCAGAGAGAACAAGGGATCAACGTGGAGGCCATTCACAGAGTTACTGGCCACAGTCGGAGAAGTGGCATCGATGTACTTCGGGTCTCCCGGCTCCATCACCTCTCTGGACGCAGACCACCGCTCCAACCTGAGCGCCAAAGGCAAGACCGACAACGACGTCGATCTGATGGGCCTTCGCTAGGGTTATGCAACTCAATCTCAACCGGCCGCTGAGGAGCCACCAGCGGCCGGTTTTCTTTTTTCATCAGATGTTCAAACTCAGCATCTCTGCATATTGTCTGATGCGCTTGTAGAGGCCATTACCGTCTCGTAATCGAGCTAAACAATGTGCTGATTTTCACAATTGGCAATATATTACCATGCGACCCTTCACGCCCAAATTTCAACCTCTTTTCAGAAATGGAAAGTTCTCTGGATGGCGAGTCTCCTCAAACGCGGCACAATAGGGATATCAACAGTAACTGAACAAAAACAAATGAGGAGACACTCAAATGACAACAATCACAGCCACCGCCAACAACGCAGCAGTCAACGAGAGCAAAGAGTACGGACGAAACGCCCTGGCCAACTTCATAAGCTCAGCCAGCGAACTTCTGGGAGTGTACTTCTCCTCCCCCGGTTCCATCACATCACTGGAGAGCGAGCATCGCTCCAGCCTGACAAACAGAGAGAAGACCGATGTCGAT
>JASLRP010000332.1 GCA_030743915.1 SAR202 cluster bacterium
TCTGGGTCAGGTGATCCGAGGAGTCAGGTTCTCTGATGGAGTTCCCGTCGCCACTGATCAAGAGGGCGTCGAGGATGAAATGATCAGCAGGAGCGCCGCCTAATTCACCCTCTGCTCATACACCAGATTTGAATATATCTCTGCTGGCCCAGGCTAATTTCGCCGCCGTGTTCACCTCTCTGGAGACGGCTGGAAGACTGATCGAGGAGTCCGGCGCTGTCAACGACCTGGTTCTGACGGTGACCGATGGCACGGGCCTGGAGGCTTTCGAGACCAGCCTGCAAAGCCTTTTCGACGAAATGGGCGGAACGGCGACTCCCAAGCACGACGACCCATCTTTTAGAGTCACCACAGAGGATGTGGAGGGCGATCAGCTTTTCTACAACATCCTGGCTGTGGCGATCATCGGCGGAGCGGTGTTCGCGGCATTCAACCTCATCAGTCGAGTGATCGACGCCCAGCGTCGCGAAATCGGAATCTCGATGGCGCTGGGCGTGCCAACGTGGGCCATCGCGATACGCCCATTGCTGTTCGGATCGCAGATCGCCCTGCTTGGAATTGTCTTCGGACTGGGCATGGGATTCCTGGTGGCCGAGGTGATGAAAGGCTTCATGGTCGAGTTCATGCCGCTTCCCATCTGGAAGACTCCCTTCCAGCCAGTCACATTCGCTCAAGTGGCCGCGCTGGGATTTGTGATTCCGTTTATCGCCATCGCATACCCTGTCTGGCGGGCGCTCCGAGTGAACCCGGTGCAGGCCATCAAAACAGGACATCTGGCCGCCCGAGGCACAGGAATCCCATCGTTCCTCAAAGGCTTTCGGATGCCGGGCCGCACGTACTCTCAGATTCCATTCCGAAACCTCGCCAGAGCGCCCAGACGCACAATTGTCACCATAATCGGCATCGCGGCAATCATCGCGGTGCTGGTTCTGGTGCTGGGTTTGCTGGACTCGTTTATAGCGACGATAGACAAGAGCGATGAGGAGATCCTGGGCAACCAACCAGACCGGATTGCCATCGACCTGGACTCTTTCTACCGGTCCAACTCTCGACAGGTCAAAGCGGTGTTGGAGTCCCCCGCGCTGGACTCTCAGGAGACCGGGCTGCGTTTCGCCGGCATCCTGAAAAACGACGGCGTAGAGGTGGAGGTTTTCCTAAGGTTCACTGACTTCGACAGCCCGCTCTGGAGGCCCACCGCCATTGAAGGCCGGCTGGACGCGACAAGCCCCGGTCTCGTGATCGCCCAGAAAGCCGCCGAGGACCTGGGCGTGTCCGTGGGCGACACCATCACTATGACGCATCCGGTAGTGGGAGGGCCTGCGCTGTTCTCGCTGAAGGACTCGCAACTGCCGGTGGTGGGCATCCATCCCCATCCCTTCAGGTTCAACGCTTTCATGGACATGGACTTCGTGGGCATCACAGGCATCGAGGGCTTCGTTAACACTGTGTACGGCACGCCCGCCGACGGGGTGTCCATCGACCAGATGAAGCGCGACCTGTTCGAGGTGGCGGGCGTCGGCTCGGTCCAGAAGGTGTCGGCATCCACGGACGTGCTTCGAGAGCAGATGGACCAGTTCATGGGCATCCTGCAATTCCTGGAGGCCATGATACTGATTCTCGCGCTGCTGATCGCCTACAACGCCACCAGCATCAACATGGACGAGCGAGCCAGGGAACACGCGACGATGATGGCCTTCGGAGTCCCACTGCGCACCGTATTGCGTATGGCAACAGTCGAGAGTTTCTTCGTCGGTCTGCTGGCAACCATCGTAGGACTGATCGGAGGCTATATCCTGCTACAGTGGACGCTGACATCGGCGCTGCCTGACGTTTTCCCTGAATTGCGGATGGAAGTCATCATCTCCGCCCAGAACCTGGCCACCGCATCGGTCCTGGGAATCATCGCCGTTGCCGCCGCTCCGCTGCTAACTATCCGAAAACTGCGCCGCATGAACCTACCATCCACCCTCCGAATCATGGAATAGTACAGGCGTTGTCCATTCTGAACCGTAGTGAAGAATCTGGTTGAGTGCAAGACAGGCGCGGTCATGTTGCGCCCAGATGCTTCGCCGCCGCTCAGCATGGCGGTTAGAATAACCTGGGGCATATTCACAGGGAACAAAATTGATCTATTTGATTCACGGAGAGGACGACGTAAGCGTCGAGGAGGCCGTGGCCGCAATGAAGGCCAACGCTGGCCCCGCCGAGCTTCGAGACGTGAACGTCACGATGCTGGAAGCCAACGGCCTGACTCCTGAGGAGTTGGCCGCCGCCGCGTTCACCATACCCTTCATGGCAGACCGACGACTGGTGATCGTCCGAGGTTTGCTGTCCCGATTCGAGCGTGGCCGCAACTCGCGCTCCAGCGGCAGTGGGCAGAGAAACGCCGTCGGCCCGTGGACCGAACTTGCAGGCCAGTTTGATCAGCTTCCTCCCACGACGGACCTGGTTTTCATGGACGGCCTTCTGAGTGGCAACAACTCGCTGTTGACCAAGCTCAGACCCCTGGGCAAAGAGAAGGTGTTCGCCCTGCCCAGAGGCAACGAAATCGGAAGCTGGATTTCTCATCGCGCCGCCAGGCACGGGATGGATATCGAGCCTCGCGCAGTGGCGACTCTTGCGGACTCGGTGGGCCGGCAGCCCCGGATTCTGGACGCCGAACTTCAGAAGCTGGCCCTGTATCGCGACGGCCAGCCCGTCAGGCAGCAGGATGTGGAGCGCATGGTCGCCTACGTCCGAGAGGCAAGCATATTTCAGGCTGTGGACGCGGTGGTCGAAGGCCGGACGGGCGACGCCATCCGCATGGCCCGCCAGATTACCGACGCGGGCCAGCCTGCCATCTTCGTGATAACCATGATCGCCCGACAGGTGCGACTCCTGCTGTTGGCAAAGGACATGCGGTCCCGCCGCGTTCCTCAAAACGAGATTGGCCAGCGACTGCGCCTGCCCTCTTTCGCGGTCAACCGGACCCTCCGACAGGAGGGCAGGCTGTCCTTCCAACGGCTGAAGCAGATACATCGCAAGCTGGTTGACACCGATCTCGCCATGAAATCCACGACATCCATGGACGATCAGCTAACCCTGGAAATGCTTATCGCCGAGCTATCGCTGGGCTGAACGGGCGGCGTATCAGACAAAATCATCACCCGATAAATCACCCTTCTATCCTCAATTCGGGTGATGGATCAGGCGTCGCTGTCCTTCATAATGACTCCAAAGTGGAACTGAGCGCAATCACCGTGAAATTAGGGGGAGCGACGTGGCAGCAATACACACTGAAACATGCCCAAGATGCAACGGCGCAGTTGTAGATTATCAGACGTCTGACGAGGACAGCCCCACATGCCTGACCTGCGGATGGCGAGACCAGCAGGTCTCCCCGGATGTCCAGAGAGAGATTAACGCCAGTCTCGGCCAGCCCAAGCTGGCAGTCTCCCCGTACCTGCATGAGCCGTCACGAGTGGAGTGGTGGCAGGACCAGGTTCGCACCGAGACTCCGTCTCTCTACAACCTGAATGCGAGCTAGGTCCAAAGGCCATTCTGAGAGGGGCCTCGAAGAATCTGGTGTCAGCAAAGCAATCGCTGGTTTACACACGACCAGGCGCTTCGCCCCAGCTATCTACGGAACGAAACTCATCTGACCGACTATTGCTTCGCCCAGTCTGAGGTTGCCGGCAATCTTCACGTCGGATTTCAAGGCCTCATCCGGGTCAACGCGTCCAGCGCACAGCCTCAGGAAAGTCTCCGAAGTCATCTCCAGCGTCACAGTCGGCTCGTCGGGCGCTGAGTCCAACCGCGAGGCTCGTCCATCAATCACGCCTATGGGCAAGGTCAGGCCCGATGGCCCTGAAATCTGGAACAGCGCGGTCGTTCCGTCTGGCGCGGAGGCCTTTCGCCCCACCACGAAGGGTATCACGCCAGTCATGCGATTCATGGAGTTCTCAGCCACCGGCCCCTCGAAATTCCCAGGCACGCCCACCGCCCTGCGGATGTCCTGTTCATGGACCCACGCGTCAAAGACACGGATGTACATGGAGTCCGCCACACTGCCACGTCCTGTGGGGTTCGGAGTGTCCGCCGCCAGTTCTTCCTCTGTGATGACTTTCAGCATTTCCCGACGCTTTGCTGTGACCTCGTTGAATTCCTTCAGCACCTCAGAACCTGACCACGACCTGCGATAGTCCACGTCGGCCTCGTTGGTGGCGCCTTGAGGGTTCTTCACGTTGGACGTCTCAGGGGGCGTGTGGTCCAGGGCCGGACCTCCGGCCAATCGGGATTCGAGCGCTGCTATGTGGGACATCTGATCCTGAACAGACCAACCCGGACAGTCTGTCGCCAGCTTCCACTGCTCCTCAGTGAGCGGCTCGCACAGCCTGCTCATTGAATCCCAAACAATATCCAGACACAAGACGATATGGTCCCGACGTGAATTCTCCATTGTAGCCTCCGACTGTTGGTGATGAGATTGACTGGAATCCCGATCAGCGGGCCATCAATCACGGCCCTTTTGTATTGCCAGGATTTCGCCGTAAAAAACTCTGTGATATTCCTCTGGGGAGGGATACTGTTCCTTGAACATTTCTGCGTCAACAAAACCTTCGGGCGAGATATCTTGATGCAAGATTTTCCTGCATTCAATAACCATATCTGCCTCATTGTACGAGGGCGATTGAACGAGTTCAGAAGGCTTGAGAGTCAGGCGCGTTTTGCTCAGTTTGTCTATATCTTTGCCTGAGATGCTGCCCAACATCTCAATATCGTCAGCGTACTTGTCGGAAAATGAACTCAGCGTAAATGAGTCGGATTCATCGAGATAAATACGAGTTTGCCGATACGGCCGCGCGGCAACTTGAACGACCGGCTTGCCCCAGAGCGACCCTATGGAGCCGAACGCCACGGGCATCATATTGCAGTCTTCAAGAACGCCGGCAGTCAGAAGCAGACGTCGGCTCATCCAGAATTCGACTGGATTGACACTCAAGTCAGAAATGTCTAACTCACCCATTGGATTCTCCCTGACCGTTGCCACAATTCACGCCCGCTTCGGTTCGTTCCATCGGCATACATGCTTTGTGAGTTCATGATGATGAGAGATCGGCTATCACCGTCTCCGTGTGCTGTCCGAGGCTGGGAGCAGGGCCGCGAATCTCGCCGACCGATTCGCTCAGCCGCACCTGTATGCCCACCTGTTGCATGGAGCCAAACGTGGGGTCGTTCAGTTGTATTACGGCGCCGGATTCCTGGGCGTGGGCAGTCTCCATCCATTCCTCGACAGTCCGGCACATGGTGCAAGGGACTCCGGCCTGTTCCATGATGCGCTCCCACTCCAGGGCTGTGCGGCCTCGCCATGCAGCGGAGAAATTCTCCGCCCAGACTCGGCGCTCGTCAGCATCTTCGCGGAGTCGAGGGGCGGTAATGGGGTCAAACCACTCAGGATGCCCCAGAGCCTGAAGCATGGGACGGATGGCGCGTTCGTATCCAGCGTTTATGTTCACCCAGCGGTCGTCCCTGCACTGATAGAACCTCCCGATGGCCGGAGACATTGCGCCGGGCGTAGATGGCACATC
>JASLRP010000333.1 GCA_030743915.1 SAR202 cluster bacterium
TCTGGGTCAGGTGATCCGAGGAGTCAGGTTCTCTGATGGAGTTCCCGTCGCCACTGATCAAGAGGGCGTCGAGGATGAAATGATCAGCAGGAGCGCCGCCTAATTCACCCTCTGCTCATACACCAGATTTGAATATATCTCGATGTGTTTACCCGCCGCTTTTGGAAGCGATGGCTGCCCGCACATCAGAAGGTTTCATCGGCAGCGAGTCCATCCTGACGCCAATCGCGTTGGTCACCGCGTTTGCGATAGCCCCCAAAGGAGGAACGACGCATACCTCGCCAACGCCCCGCACGCCGTAGGGATGCAAGGGGTTGCCAACTTCGACCATCACAGATTCGATCATAGGCACGTCCAGCGAGGTAGGCATACGATAGTCCAGCAGGCTGGAGTTCATCATCCGACCGTCGTCAGCCATGTAGTATTCCTCGTTCAGCGCCCAACCGATGCCCTGGACGGCGCCGCCCTCGATCTGGCCCTCTGCATATTGAGGATGGATCGCCTTGCCCACGTCTTGAACGGCTGTGTAGCGTAGGATTTCAATCTTGCCGGTTTCTGGGTCCACTTCTACATCCACGATATGAGTGGCGAACGCGGCTCCCGGTCCGGGAGGATTGAGGTTCGCAGAGCCGACGATAGGGCCGCCAGTTCCCGAAGCTTCGCCTGCGAGTTCGGCGAAGGTCATGTTCAATTCGGTGTCAGAGACATGGCGGAATACGCCGTCAACCAGTTCGATTTCCTCTTCTGGGCGCTCCCAGATCATGGCCGCGCGTCCGATCATCTGGCGTTTGACGTCTTGTGCGGCTTCATACGATGCCCACCCGGTTTTGAAGGCAGCGCCTGAACCGCCGGTCATAGAAGTCCAACCTATTGTGTCTGTGTCCCCGACCTGAGGGTTGATGCTCTCGACTGGAATTCCCAACACCTCGGCGAACTGCATTGCGGCGTTAGGTCGAGTGCCGCCAATGTCCATCGAGCCGATGGTGAGGTTGACAGTTCCGTTGAAGTTGACGTTGGCAGTCGCGCACGCGGCGCCCGAACCGTTCATCCAGAAACCGGTGGCGACGCCTCGGCCCTTGTTCTCGCCTTCCAGCGGAGTTGACCAGTGTTCGGTATTCTTGGCGCTCTCGTTAACCTCAACCGCCCCGATTACCGGATTCACGGTGCCGTTGGACCTGCGAGTGCCTTCTCTGGCGGCATTCATGATCCGGAAATCCAGCTTATCGATTGACAGCTTCTCGCAGATTTCGTCGACCAACGACTCGACAGCGAACGTCCCGATAGGAGCGCCTGGCGCTCGGTACGCATTGGATTTCGGCTTGTTGTCCACCACATCATATCCGTCGATCCTGAGGTTTTCGATGTCGTATTGCGAAAGCATGCACGCCGCCGCTCCGCCAACTGGAGAGCCGGGGAATCCGCCCGCTTCAAACTTGAGTTCGACTTGTGCAGCGGTAATCTTGCCCTCGTTGGTCACGCCCATTTTCACATTCATCAGTGAACCTGAAGTCGGGCCAGAAGCCTCCAGGACATCGGCCCGGCTCATTGTGACTTTCACAGGAGCGCCTGCTTTTTTGGACAGCGCTGCGGCGACAGGTTCCAGATAGATGGTGGTCTTCCCGCCAAATCCGCCGCCGATTTCCATCGGAACGACTTTGACTGCAGATTCATCCACACCGAGGACTGACGCTGTCAGGTCGCGGATCGGAAAGTGGCCCTGGGAGCTTCCCCAAATTGTGATCTTGCCTTGAGGTGTCCACCAGGCAGTCGCCGAGTGAGGTTCAATGTACCCCTGATGCACGGTGCTGGTGCGGAACTCTTTCTCCATCACATGGTCGGCCTCTGCGAAACCCTTATCCAGGTCGCCCAACTCAATCTCGGCATGGCTGGCGATATTGCCAGGGAAATTCTCGTGGAGCTGGGGTGCGCCTTCTGCCAATGCGCTCTCAACGCTGGTAACGGCAGGCAGCACCTCGTACTCAATATCGATGAGGGCGGCTGCGGCCTCGGCGGCGTGAATGTTATCTGCCGCAACGGCGGCTATGGCATGGCCCTTGTAGTACACTATGCCTCGCGCCAGACAGTTGCTGGAACGCTGGAACATGTTCTGAGGAATGCCGCCGGAGGACAGAAGAATGGACTTGTCTTCATGGAGGACGAAGTCCCCAGATGTCACAACTGCCATCACTCCCGGGTGGGCCTCAGCCCTGGACGTGTCGATGGATTTGATGATCGCGTGGGCGTGAGGGCTTCTCAGTACCTTCGCGTGCAACATTGCGGGCAGATTCATGTCGGCGCCAAATAAGGCTTTGCCCGTAACCTTGTCATATCCATCATGACGTATGGGGCTGGTGCCTATGACCTTGTAATCTTTGCTTGTTTGGTCGATGTCAGATGTCATTGGAATAGCTGCCTCCCACCGTGAGTATTCAAACGCGAAATATTGTATCACAATGGCCTCCACGCTCAAGTAATCGCAGGTTTTCCACCCATACGGCCTTGTGTTATACTGCCGTAGCCAAATCACGCCTGCGTTCACAGGCGTCGGCGTCGCGTAATAGCTTCACTTCAACAGGTTTCCGAGGGTCATCAATGGGCGTAACGATTGAGTTCAATCCTGAAGGATCAGTAACTACCGCACAGGGTTATCTTGCCGGCGGCACGTTTGCAGGCTTGAAGACTCCTGGAGAAGGCATACTCGATCTTGGCATATTGGTCTCAGAATCTGACGCGTCCGTGGCAGGCACGTACAGCACCAACAAGATTTTGTCGCCTTCGGTAACCGTGACCCAAGAAAAAGCCGCCGACGCCAAAGGCCGAGGCGTCGTTGCGAACAGCGGCTGTGCCAACTGCTCGGTCGGGCCTCAAGGATACTCAGACGCCAAAGAAGTTTCTGCGCTTGCCGCTGAGCACGCGGGCGTCGATGAGAGCTCCATGATGGTTGGCAGCACCGGAATGATCGGTGTCGAGCTTCCGATGGCCCTGATTCGTAAAGCCATACCCAATGTCGAATTGACATCCGATGGAGGCGAAGCCTTTGCCCGGTCCATCATGACCACCGACTCGCGGGTCAAAATCGGATCGGTCTCCTTCGATATTGATGGGACGACCTACTCCATCGGCGGAGGCGCCAAAGGGGTTGGCATGATCCACCCCAACATGGCCACCATGCTTTGTTACCTGACCACCGATGCCGATGTTGAGGCCGGTTTCTTGCAGTCCGCCCTGTCCTCCGCGGTTGAATTGAGCTTCAACATGATCGACGTTGACGGCGACCAGAGCACCAACGATACTGTCTTGCTGTTCTCAAACGGCGCGGCCGGAGGAGCGCAGATTAACGCTGAGTCCGACTCCGCCGGAAGTTTCCAAGAAGCCTTAAATCAGATAGCGGTCCACCTTGCCAAAGAGTTGGTCAGAGACGGCGAAGGAGCCGAGCGGATCTTCGCAGTGACCGTGGATGGAGCCGTCTCGACCGCCGATGCCCGAGCCGGCGCCAGGGAAGTTGCATCCTCCAATCTGGTCAAGGCAATGGTCCACGGCAAGGACCCCAACTGGGGTAGGCTGATGATGGCTCTTGGCAAAAGCGGCATCGAGCTTGACGAACCGAACATCGACATCTTCATTAACGACATCCACATTGTCCATGAGGGAATCGCGATACCGTACTATGCTGATGCCGTGATCGCCGGCATGAACGTGCCTGAAATCCAGTTCAGAATCAGCCTGAATATTGGCGAATCGTCTGCGACCGCGTGGGGCTGCGACCTGACCGAAGATTATGTGACATTCAATTCCGCATACTCGACCTGATTTTCGACGCTGATATCCAGAAACAGAATGTTTGCCTCAACAGGCCGAGCGGCACAGGGTTGCTTCGCCTTTAACGCAAGGGCCGTCTATAACTGATGCAAAAGGAGCCTAATTATCTTGGGACGACTGTAGTAAAAATCGGCGGCAGCACGCTGGGCGAGCATGACACCACGCTCCAGGACCTGGCAGAGTTGCAAAAAGAGGGCGCGAGTCCCGTCGTTGTTCACGGCGGTGGGAAGATCATCTCAGATTGGATGACGAAGCAAAACATCCGCGCCACGTTCAAAGGCGGCCTTCGGGTGACGGACGAAGCTAGTTTGAAGATAGTCGTGGCAGTACTGGGCGGTCTCATCAACAAAGAGTTGGTCAACGCCCTCAACAAC
>JASLRP010000334.1 GCA_030743915.1 SAR202 cluster bacterium
CTTGATGCCGTTCTTGTTCTTGCTCGCCACTGTATTTACCCTTTCATTTCATTTCGTTCTGTTAAGAATTCGGCCCCGACACAGGGAGCATTAATGCTTCAATTGAAACTTGCAATGCAATGGTTATTTTCCCCAGTCGCAAGTGGCTGTTTGATTCAGGATTCAGGAGTCAGGAGTCAGGGGGCAGGGGGCAGCAAGAACTTATCGGGGCTTGCAATCATAGATCCCAACATCCTGCCGACTTCATGGTTCAATGCTGTCATCTCCGCATGCTCCTTGGCTGAAATATAGCCACAACTCAGCGCGAAGTCCCAACATGTATCTGTTTCCCCGTTCTCTCCATCACAGTCCGTCAGAGAGGTGGACCCCATCCTTTGGACAGCCGGGCAGCGGTGTTAAGGTGGACTCCATGAGGTTTGTTATGCTGCCCTTCGGCGAGCGTATTCCTCCATCGGCGTTTTGTCATCGGCGTGGGTCGAGTGAGGTCGTTCCTCGTTGTAGTATCTGATCCACGTACCGATGGTCTGGCGAGCCTGGGGCCCGTCTTGGAAGTCGTGCAGGTAGACACACTCGTATTTGAGAGAGCGCCAGAGGCGCTCGATGAAGATGTTGTCCATCCACCGGCCCTTGCCGTCCATCGAGATCCGGACCCCGGCTCGTTTGAGTACTTCGGTGAACTCCTGGCTGGTGAATTGGCTGCCCTGGTCGGTGTTGAAGATCTCCGGCCTGCCGTATTTGGCCAGAGCCTCCTCCAAGGCTTCCGTACAGAAATCACTGTCCAGTGTGTTCGACAGGCGCCAGGAGAGCAGCGTGCGCGTCGCCCAGTCCATGATCGCCACCAGATACTGAAAGCCTCGTTGCATCGGGATGTACGTGATATCGGCGCACCACACCTGGTTCGGCCGATCGATCCGCACATGCCGCAGCAGATACGGATAGATCCGATGCGCTGGATGGGGCGTCGACGTTCTCGGCTTTCGGTAGATGGGAGCCAGACCCATCTGCCGCATCAATCGACGAATCCGTTTGCGGCCGACACCGTAGCCCTGTCGCCGCAGGCAGCGCGCCATCTGTCGCGACCCGTACCACGGCGTGGTCAGAAACTGCTCATCGATCAGGCGCATCAGCTTCAGGTTCAGAGCACTCTCACCCTTGCCCGCGTAATAGTGCGAGGAGCGCGCGATGCTGACCAACTCGCACTGGCGTACGACGCTGAGCCGGGGATGATTCGCCTCGATCATCGCTGCCCTTCGACCGCGGCTCAACGACCGAAGGCTTTCGACAAAAAATCGTTCTCTACCGCCAGCTGGCCGATCTTGGCGTGCAGCGCCTTCACCTCCGCCTCTCGGTCCGCAGCACCACGAGACGTCTTCTTGGCGAACACGTCGGGAAGACTCTCCTTGGCTTGTCGCTTCCATTGTGCGATCATGTTGGGATGCACGTCATGCTTGGCCGCCAGCTCCGCCAGCGTTTTGTCGCCGACCAAAGCCTCCAGTGCGATCTTGGCCTTGAATTCGGCTGAGAAGTTACGTCGGGTACCCATGACTCAGATCCTTTCGCGTCAGGTTTGGGTCCAACTTAACATACTGTCCGAATTCCGGGGACCACCTCTAGTCTTCCTCGTGCATGGCGAAGAAGAATCGGCATCGGCCCTGAGTGGGGTCCTGTCGAAGAAGGGATGTCGCGCGGTTCACATCCCCGAGCGGGGCGAGGTCGTCGAGATATGACTGTTACTTGGCGGCGGCCTGGTGGGCGTCAATATGATACTTCGCCAGCAGACGGTGGAGGGACCGGCGATCTATGCCGCTGTGCTCGGCAGCTCGGGAAATGTTGCCGTCGAAATTCCTTAGCACCTCGACGATGTAGTGTCGCTCGAAGTCCTCGATGAGGTGCTCTTTCGCCTCTTTGAAGGGCAGATCGAGGTCGTAATGAGCCGCCGTCGACGGCCCATCGCCATCCGGATTGGATATTCCTTCGGGTAGGTTTTCGGGTTTGATGACATCCTGACCGGCTAGAATGAGTGCCCGCTCGATCACGTTCTGGAGCTCGCGCACGTTTCCGCGCCA
>JASLRP010000335.1 GCA_030743915.1 SAR202 cluster bacterium
TAATGCCTCCGCACCACAGGATGTCGGGCATCAGGTACTCGGCCAGCCTGTCCTTCAGTATGGGCACAAAATCCCAGCGGTGGTACAGACGCTCGCCGACGCAGATCGGGACGTTGGTTGACTCCTTGACGTGCCTCAGCGCCTCGTTGCTGTTGGGCTGCACCGGTTCCTCGAACCATCCGATGTCATACGGCTCAAGCCGATTTGCCAGGTTGATGGCGGTGGGCACATTGAAGTTCCCGTGGGCGTCGATGAGGATTTGCACGTCCGGGCCGACAGCCTCCCGCATGGCCGCGATGGTGTCGATGCCCAGAGCGGCCCCCTGAGCGCTGATAGCGCCGCGCATGTATCGGCGGTGGTGTGCTCCCATCTCGGGCGAGAACGGGTCTGTTTTGAGGGCGGTGAAACCCTCGTCAGCCAGCGATTTTGCCTGCGCTGCCGCCTTCTGAGGGTCGCCGGGGGCAACGTGGGTGTACATGGGGACATCGTCCCACACCGGGCCTCCGAACAGGCGGTAGATTGGCCGGTTCATGACCTTGCCCTTGATGTCCCACAGGGCGATGTCGATGCCGCTGAGCAGGGTGGTGACAAATCCTCCGAACCCGCCTCCGCCGGTGAACCGACGGTATAGTTTGTGCCAGATGCGGTCGATATCGTCCGGGTTCTCGCCGATAATGGACTCGCGAAAGTCGGTCGTGACGACGCCATCTCGAAGATAGCGGGCCATGTTGCCAACGACGATGCTGCCGCCGCCGCCAGAGCTTGTGGCCTCGCCCACGCCGGATATGCCTTCGTCGGTGTCGATTCGAAAGAACACGAATGAACGTCCCTGGGGTTCTGGTTTGGTCACCCAGATTTTGAGGTCGGTGATCTTCACGGCGCTGTTCCTCTCGATGTTGAGTTGCTCAGCCTGCCAGATGCGGGCCGAAAGTAACGTTAACTTGGAGCAGGAGCTCCGTCAAGGAGCCGTCGAGACGCCGTGTTCGCCAGTTCCGGTCAGGGAGGGGTGGATGGGCGAGAAATAGAAAAGGGCGGGACTCAACGCCCGCCCTTTTCCACAAGGCCTTGTATTGTGATGTCGAGAGTTACGAAACTCTGGAAAGCCTGCTGCGCCGGGTCGCCCGCATTGGGGTCTGGTCTGAGTTGACGTTGGGGTTGCGCTGCAGGACGAGCCTGAGCTTGTTCAACGCGGCGCGCTCCAGGCGGGAGACATGCATCTGAGAGATGGACACTATCTCGGCGGTCTGGCGCTGTGACATTGAACGGAAGTAGCGTAGTTGCAGGATCGTCTTCTCGCGTTCTGGCAGAGTGTCCAGCGCAGTGGCGAGGGTCAGGCGGTCTAGAGAGATGTTGTAACCTTCATCCTCAAATCCGATGTAGTCGGAGAGAGATGCGCCGTCGTCGCCGTCTTCAGTTTCCAAAGACTCATCCAGAGACCGGGGGTCGCCGATGCGAGAGAGTATGGATGCGTCGGTAATCTCGGTTTCGGTAAGGTCGCAGGCTTCAGCAACTTCGGCCTGAGTGGCCTTGCGGCCATACATAGAGGATATGGAGTCTGACATTTTATCCATCGCCAGCTTGTTGCGCCTGAGTCCTCTTGGGATCTTCAACAGACTGCCGTGGTCTCGCAGATAGTTCAGTATCGCGCCCATGATCTCAGGGATAGCCAGAGATGAGAAGCTGGAGCCGCGCTCTGGGTCAAACTTTTCGATGGCGTTCAGGAGACCGATCATCCCGATCTGGAAAAGGTCTTCCTGGGGTTCGCGTGAGGAGGAGAACTTCCGACACAGGCTTCGCACCAGCGGCTCATAATTAGAGACCAATGTCGCTCTGATTGACTGTTCACCTGTCTCTCTGTACACGCCTAACAGTCTGAGTGTTTCTGTGGGAGTTGACATTGCCATGTTGACGCTCCTGCCCCCCGGCCACCTGGCTGCGCTTTTTGAATCCTGGATTCCCGAGTCGGCCCCCGCCTCAAACGGTACTTTAGGCCCATGCACTCGAAGATATCCGTTAACCGTTCCTTCGCTTGAAACTAAGTTATTACAGCACAAGGTGCTTGAAACCCGCGTAAACACCCTATTGATATGGTAGCCTGCACCAATGTCAAACTTAGAGTTTAGAACAGTAGGAGTGATACCTACATGCGGGATTGGTTCGACACCAGAATTTGGATGTGCTCGATTTCAGGCGTGCAGGCACCATACAATTGGCAGGAAACTGTCGGGCGCCTGACAGAAATAATCGCAGCCTTGTCCAAAATATATGGGTGCTAGCACCCATTTGCTATCCGTGAACAATACAGATTTGGGAGGATCCACATGGGAAAATTGACTGGCGTGATTGTCGATAAAAACTCTGGCGAGCAGATTGAGGCTCGTGTGAAAGTGTTGGCGTCCAGCGGGGTGTTCGCCCATCCAACAAACGCGATTCTCAAAGTTGGACCTGGAGAGCCTTTCTTCTATTCGGACGGTTCCTTTGAGGTTGAAGTGGGCAGGGGCGCGGCGCAGATAATCGTTGAACGGGGAACGGAGTACGCACCGGCGAATGTCACGGTGGACATGCCCTCCAACGGCACGGAGACGGTCGAAATCCTATTGGAGCGATGGACGACTCTCCAGGACTCCGGCTGGCACCCCGGCAATACACACATCCACTACGACGAGAAAGAGACCCGACCCGACGAACGGCTGAGCCTGGACCCTCGCGTTGAAGACCTGCGGATGACCGCCGTCAGCGTATTGAAGCGCTGGGATCTAGAGTACGCAACCAACAAGTACCCGCCAGGCATGCTGACCGAGTTCTCGACCGCCCATCACTACGTGCAATCCGGAGAGGAGTCGCGGCACAATTCCGGTGGATGGGAGACTGGCTATGGCCACATCATGCTGCTGAATCTCCGAAATATCGTGGAGCCTTTGAGCCGAGGGGCGATTGTGGACGCCTTTGATCCCGATTACCCTCCGCTTTCGTATGCCTGCGATGACGCTCACCGGCAGGGCGGCATCGTAATCTGGTGCCATAACGGTCAGGGAATGGAGGCTCCCGTGGCGGCGGCGCTAGGAAAGTTGGACGCCTTCAATCTATTCGACCCCAACTGGAACGAGGTCGAATACGACATCTACTATCGGATGCTGAATGCCGGAATGCGCCTTCCGGCCTCCACAGGCTCGGACTGGTTCATATCCTCGGCAAATAGAGTTTATGCAGACACAGGCGCGGCTTTCGACTACGAGGGTTGGTTGGACGCGCTCAAAAAGGGCAAGACGTTCATAACCAACGGGCCGGTAGTTTATCTGTCGGTCAACGGTCAGGGGCCGGGGAGCGAGGTTACTGCGAATCCAGGGGACAACCTCTCAGTCGAGGTCACCTGGGAGTCCCACTATCCTGTGCGCAGTGCAGAACTGCTGGTCAACGGCCTTGTCCCAGTCGCCAAGACCGCTGGTGGGGATTCAACGTCTGGCACGTTGAAGGCCGATGTGACCGCAGATTTCGACGGATGGATAGCCGCCCGACTCTTCAGCGCCGACAGAGACAGCTTCGCTCAGCCGCTGTTCGCTCACACAAGTCCTGTCTACGTCACCGTTGGACGGGATGGCCCCCACAAGTCCGAGGCCGCCTCCGCTTTTGTTAAAGCAATTGACGACTCGATGGAGTGGGTCAGGAAGAAAGGGAAATTCTACACCGACATCCAACGCAACGAGGTCATCGACCTGTTCCGCGAGGGCCAGGATCGGTACCGGGCGATGATCGGTGGGTAGGTGGCTCGCAACAGAAAGTTTGTGGCCTGAGAATAATCCATTCTGAGGTCGCAACCGAAGTATCTGGTCGTGTGCAGGAGAATGGTGGGTGTGCACGGGATCAGATGCTTCGCCGTCGCTCAGCATGGCAGGGATTTTTCGGTCATCGGAAATAATCACCGGCGCACAGGATGGATGGCGCCAAAAACAGAGCTTGCATTCCGATAGATAGCGCGGTAATATATTGGGGAACGATATATAGGAGCGCAATATATGGCAACGCAAACCATCGCCGATATGACCGAACCCCAGTACTGGGAGATGCTGGTAAAGAAAAGCGTCTCGCGGTACCTGCTGTTGGACATGCTGGCGCGACGACCCATGTACGGGTACGAGGTCGCAAAGGAGATCGAGTCCTGCTGCGATGAGTGGTGCAAGCCGACGCCAGGGATGATCTATCCAGCCATCAAGGACATGGTGGCGGACGGTTACATCGAATGCACCGAGGACACCATCGGCGGCAGGGTCCGCAAGATATGCCATCTGACCGATAGAGGCAGAGAGGCGTTGCTGGCCGCAGCCGAGGTGTGGGGCAGTGTTCTGCCATATCTCACCGAGTCAGTTCGCGATGTGACCGGTGGGACGATCGTCAAAGTGGTGGATTGCTCCACTGGTGAGCGCTGTTAAGAAGTCGAAATTCAAGCCTGATTCCTAAGGAGGATTCAAGAATGACACAGTTGAACGACATAGAAATCAAAGAGGTTGTGAAGGAGCGTTACGGAAACCTGGCGCGAGAAGCAAGCTCCGGGGAAGTATCGGCCGCTTGCTGCTCGACCGACTGCGGTTGCTCAGAAGCCGAACTCGAAGCGCTGCTACCTCTGTACACCAACACCGAGACCGAAGGGCTGCCAATTGAGGCTATAGCCGCCTCAGCCGGATGCGGAAACCCCACGGCGCTGGCGTCGCTGAGTCCCGGCGAGACCGTGGTGGACTTCGGAAGCGGCGGAGGAATCGACTGCTTCCTGGCCGCTCGTGAGGTCGGAGAGTCGGGCCGGGTTATCGGCATCGACATGACCCAGGACATGGTCAATCTCGCGAACTCCAACGCCAAGAAGCTGGGCCTGTCCAACGCGGAGTTCCGCCTGGCCGAGATCGACAATACCACTCTGGGCGACGACACAGCGGACATCATCATATCCAACTGCGTCATAAACCTGGCGCCGGACAAGGACTCGGTTTTCCAAGAGGCATTCAGGATTCTGAAGCCCGGCGGACGCATGATGATCTCTGACATGGTGCTGGTGGACAACATCCCCAACGAAGAGGCAGAGGACACGGCCAACTGGGTGGCATGCCTTGCTGGCGCGGAGATGAAGGACATCTATCTGGGCAGGATGGAGTCGGCAGGTTTCGTGGATGTTCAGGTGGCGTCGGAGACTCCCCTGGACAATGACGAGGGCTGGCGCGCGGCAGTGCGGAGCTTGAATATCCAGGCTTCAAAACCCGCCTAGAGGGTTGGACCTAAGCTAAATCAAAACGGCGGAGCGATTTATGGTCGCCCCGCCGTTTTTGGTACCGGGCAAATTAGGAAACGGGAATCTGGATGTCAGGAGACGAGGACGACGAGCTGTCGGGCTGGTCTCGGAGAGTGTCGATTCCTCGGCGAATCTGTCCCAGGATTTCCGAGAGTTGTTCTTCCATGCTGAACAGCACTTCGCGGGCGTACTGGTCCGCGCCTTCGCGTCGGCTGATGGCGGTAGATTCGGACTCGTTTTGCATGCGGATGGCGCGGCGCTGGGCGTCCTGGACGATCTCCTGGGCCTCTACCATCGCTTCGTCGCGAATCTCCTGCGCTTTGGACTCGGCGGACCTGACGATCTCGGACTCGTCCACCTTGGAAATATGTTCTTGTTGGGCGGCCTCGATCTGCTCGGTGACCTGCTCTTCAACCGTTGTCTTGACCCGCTGAGCTTCCAGGTATGCCTGGTTGAGGATTGAGTCCTTCTGCTTGAGGATCTCCTCCGCCTCCTGGACGTTTGCGGGCAATGAGCCTTTGATCGCAGTGATCAACTCTGCCAGTCGGTCTCCGTCCACCATGATTTTTTTGCGGAAGCCCGGCACTCGGTTGCTGGTGTTAAAAAGGGTCTGAAGTTCTTGAATTGCCTGTTCGAAATCCACCCTATGCCTCCTTAGGGATCAACTGCCCCTGCAAATTATCTGCAATTATAAGTGTGTCTTGATATGTGTGTTTTGTTGACGTCAGCTTTGGTACTTCTTGTGCAGGGCATCGGCCACATTGCTGGGGACCAGGCTGTCGATGTTGGCCCCCAACTGGGCGACTTCTTTGATTCTACTAGAGTAGACGAACTGGTGTTCCAGAGCGCTCATCATGCACACTACGTCGATGTCCGGGGCGATATTTCGCCACATGAGGGCCATCTCGAATTCCATCTCGAAGTCGAACCCTGCCCTCAGGCCTCGCAGGATGAAATCCGCGCCGTTCTCTCTGGCGAAAGTCGGAGCGAGACCAGTGAACGGGACGACTCTGATGTTCGGCACATCCTCAACTGCTTTAGTGAATAGCTCCAGACGCTCTTCGGTGCTGAACGTCAGACTCTTTGTCGGTGGTGTCTGATACACCGCCACGATCAGTTCATCAAATACACCCGCTGCGCGGGTCGCGATGTCCACGTGCCCCTTGTGGACTGGATCAAATGTTCCTGGATAGACTGCTTTTGGCATCCGTGGGTCCAGCCTTTATTATTGTCACTAATGTGTCTCCGTATTTTCTGTCCGAAATGTGCGAGAACCTGCCGGTTGGTTCGATGGGTCCAGAGTTGGACCGATACTCGAATACCACCGTCGCTTCATCTGCTACCAGTCCCGGCGCCTCCAGATCGTCCAGCAGGTTCACCAGTTCGCCTGACTCGTATGGAGGGTCAGCGAACACGAGGTCGTAATCGCCTTCCAGCCGAGGCAGGGCCTTTCGGACCTGGCCCGTATGGACCCGCGCGCTCTCGTCCATCGAGAGTTGTTTCAACAGACCTCTGATGGCCCGGCACATCCGTCCATCGCGCTCGACGAAATCCACCCATGCGGCTCCTCTGCTCAGAGCGTCGATTCCCAGAGCGCCGGTTCCGGCGTACAGGTCAAGGACTCGTTTGCCCTCCACCGCATCCGGCCCGATGATCGAGAACACCGCCGCCCGCACCCGCTCCGACGTGGGGCGCAATCCCCCGAAGGTCGGAGCTTTGATCGAACGGCCTCTGTGCTGGCCTCCGCTAATTCTGGTTGTCACAGGCCCTCGCCTCTGAAAGGGTCAGGGTCCGGTCCATCGTCGTCGTCGCTTCGCAGACACTGGGACGAATTGACGTTCGAACGGACCTCGAATACCGTGCTGCCCTCACACCAGAAATTCTACATCTCACACGATGGAAATGCTAACATGCGATCAACGGCGGCGAAAGGAGATTACGGCGCTCTTTTTTTGGAAATGTATAAGACTGCTTTAAGTATTGGCATGGATCGTGTCCGCTGAAAAACCACCAACCATTCATGCCTGAGTTGAAGTCTGTGGCGCCGATCAGCCATCGTAGATTAACACACCGAATTACTTGACACCCTGATTGGACAAGCGCAAATATACACCTGAAACCAAAATTAGAATGATTCTAATGTGTGGAATTCATCACAATGCGAGTTGTGATGGCACAAAAGATTCATTCCAGCTTCGTAATGTTTTACATGCCTGAAATGCCCTCAAGGTTAGGAGGGGACCATTGAACGGCTCTCAAAACAATCCGGCCACCAAAGCAAACCCGGTGGGTGTGTTTGTCCGGGATTACATAGCCCGCACCCGTGAGTTCAGCCGGAACGCCAACCTGTACGTCCTGCACGTCATCGGGATGGACATGATTCACGGCTCATTCAATGTGCTGTTCAACCTGTATCTGCTAGCCTTGGGGTTCGATGTGAAATTCGTCGGACTGCGGTTGACCATCGGATTCATCGCGTCGGCTGTGACAGCCGTCCCTGCAGGACTGGTCTCGGACCGTATCGGGCGCAAGGCGTCCTTTGTTCTGGGTGATGGAATCGGCGCGATTGTCGCCCTGGTGATGATCCACACGCAAAGCCAAGCTATTTTACTGGCCGGACCTGCCTTCGGAGCGTTCTTCAGCAACCTCCATCACACCTCTGAAGCTGCCTTCATGGCCGAGAACAGCGAACCCTCGGAGCGCATCCACCTGTTCTCGGTGGCGGGCAGCTTCCGGACTCTGTCGGCGATGGCCGGAGCGTTGATCGCCGGATTATTGCCTCTGATGTTTATCGACGACTTCGGAGAAGTGAACGCCTACCGCTGGGCCACCTACGGCGGACTTGCGCTGTGGTTCCTGTCTCTGATTCCCGCGCTGATGCTCCACTCCGAAGAGGCAGTGGAAAGACCAGAGCAAGAGGGCGCTGCGCCGACGCCCAAACAGGGCCGGAACGTGGGCGGTCTGTTTGCCGATATCAAGCACCCCAAAAGGATCGCTTACTTCGTTTTCACCAGCGCGTTGATCGCGGTGGGGACGGCGGCGGTAATCCCATTGCTTAACGTAGTGTTCCACGAAGGTCACCTGCACGCGGGCGAGGGCGAGATCGGCGTCTTGTTCGGCGTTGGCGAACTGGCGCTGGCCGCGGCGACCCTGGCCGTTCCGATTCTGGCGGCGCGAATGCTGAAGGTTGACGCCATCGCGTTGACCCGCGTTCTGGCCCTTCCGTTCATCCTGGGCATGGGGTTGATACCGCTGGTCTTGGGAGACGGAGGCGTGCTGTTGGCCCTGATGGGGTTGGCATACCTGGGGCGGACGGCGGTTTTCCGCATGAGCTTCCCGCTGGATGACGCCTTCAACATGTCGGTGCTGGAGGCCCGAGAGCGGGCCACGGGCACCGGAATCGAGATTGCGGTTAGCAGCGGAGTGTCTGCGCTTGCCATATTCATCAGTTCCCGCATTATGGACTCCGGCGACTTCACCACGCCATTCCTGATCATGGCGACGTTCTACCTGGTTTCGACGCTGATCTACTGGCAGTTCTTCAGGCCCATCGAGCTCGACAGCCTGGAGGAGGAGCTTGCTTCTGATGTTGAGACTGACGACGCGACTGGAGTCACCATCGCTGACTAGGTGTTGTCGCTGGATGATTCCATCGGCGAGGGGTGAAGGCTCATTGTGGTGCTGACTCACCATCTGACGCTGGAGGTTGCTGAGCGGGCCTGGTTGATGTGCTCCCACCAGCGGACGAGCCAGGGTTCGTCGATCCCTGACTGGCGGGCTGAGTCTATCAGGACGCCTCGAATCTCCCGGAAGTCCTGACTAAGGGGATTGTCCGACTCAGGGCCGGGGAGTCGCAGGGCGTCGTCGGCCAGATGGTCCAGGATGCTGTTAACGTGGGGAGACAACTTCTGACCGGTCTCTGTCTGGGACGCCGACTTCCAGAGCCACTTGTCGTAGGGATATGGCTCGCCCTCCAGAGACAGGCAGGCTCGCAGAGCGTGGAGCAGGGCTTGCGAGGTGTTGAGATAGGCGGGAACAGCGTCGTTCCGATTCAATGGATTATCAGCTCCACGGTGGAAGGAACGCATCTCGAAGTAGTTGTAGAAAAAGAACGCCCTCCGCACCTCTGGCGTCATCGTCTGGCGGGCCTTTTCGATGAGCTTTGTTGCGATGCCCGTGGACTCGGTAACCATGACTGCTTGGCGAAGCTCGGCTATCAAAGGCATGTCGCAGGCGTCGATCATGCTGTTCCAGGCCTCAGCGGAAACGACGATCACAGACCCCGGTTTTCCGTCCAGGTGGAACTCGATGTATCTGGTGGAAGAGACGGAATCAACCTGGGCCACTGCGTCCTCTGGAAGGACAAGCTCCAGGTCCAGGTCGGAGTGTTCGTCGACGACGCCCTGTGTCGTGGAGCCAGTGAGGATCAGGTCTCCGCACTCAGCGACAAGGCCAAGCCCTGGGTGTTCCCGAATGAAAGTGGGAACGAACTCCGACACTCTCTCGACCCAATGGAGCGCGGCGTCAGAGTCTTGATAACTCAATATATCCGCGCTCCTGTCGATACGAAGTTTGATTTAACTGGAAACGCCTTTTTCAGCAAGGTAATCGTGCAAGGCCTGGACCGTCTGGGAGTTCTCCTCCAGAGTGAATCCGTCTACCTTGTACTCCTGCTTCGCGCTCATTCCGTCCACGGCGCCCAGGTCAACCGTCTGACGGATAAGGGCTTGGTCCTCATCGACGGAGAGGAGCAGGTTTTGGCCACTGAGTTCGGACAGGGCGGCCACAAGGCCGTAACCCCCCCAGTTGGAGACGCTGGCGAGTATCAGCTTGTCAACGGTCGTGACACAGGGCAGGCGCACGAGGGTCTCGATCTTCGGGACTTCCTCGGCCAGGTTGCCCATGCCGATTTCGTTGCCGCCGTCACCCACGCCGACGGATGGAGTCGAGCCGGAGAAGATGTGATCGATCCGGGCGTTGTGGGGTGTTATGTCGCGGCCCCGCATGTTGCGGTACATGCCCTCGTCGGTCCAGCCGCACCGTTCGATTGCGATTATCACCGATGGGTCCACTGATTGCAGCAGGCCCTCGGCAAACGTCTTGCTGGCATCGTCATCGACGATGGGGAACTCGATCACTCGCGCGTTGTCGCTGCCGGTCGTGGAGAGGAGGGCAGTGGCGTAGCGGTCGGTGACGTACACGACGTCATAGCCCAGCTTCTCCAGGGCGTTGCCGATTACCACAGCGCCGGGAGGGCCGTCGGTCTCGGCCATGCCGGCGTCCAGTATGTAGAATCCGGTGGTGATGATCGCCGTGCCTGGATTGTCCAGGATAGTCTGAGCGGCCTGCGTGACGAAGTCTGACGGCAGGTGGGGCCTGAGATGGGATATGCCCCGGCCATCGCGGTCCAGAATGATGTCCTCTATTGTCAATGGATGCTCCTGTCGGGCGGCGCGCGCCGAAGTGAAATTATCGGGTTAAAGAACTGCCAGGTCTTCGTCCATCTCGTCTGTGATGAACATATAGCCTGGCGAGTGAGTGATCATCAGGGGCGGCTTGGAGTTCATGGCGACCGCCTGCGGAGTGACTCCGCACGCCCAGAACACCGGGACTTCGTTCTCTTTGAATTCCACTGCGTCGCCCAGGTCCGGCTGGGTCACGTCCTTGATGCCGATGGCCTCGGGGTCTCCCACATGCACGGGCGCCCCGTGGACGGCCGGGAATCTGGAGGTCACCTGAACGGCTCGGACGATTTTGTCTCGATGAACCGGCCTCATGGAGACGACCATCGGGCCTGAGAACTGTCCGGCTTCGGTCGTGGGGATGTTGGTGATGAACATGGACACATTGGAGCTATTCTCGATGTGCCTCAACGGGATGCCGACCTTCATCAGAGCGTTCTCGAAGGAGAAACTGCACCCGAGCAGGAAGGACACCAGATCATCGCGCCAGAACTCGGAGATGTCATTCACCTCTGCCACCATGTTGCCGTGCTCGTAAACTCGGTACTTGGCGATATCGGTGCGAATATCCGCGCCGGGGGCGAAGATTCGAGGCTCGACTTCGCCGTCCTCGATTACCTCCAGCAAAGGGCAGGGCCTGGGATTGCGCTGGCAGAACAGAAGGAAGTCGAACGCCTGCGCTTTAGGGAGTATGGCGAGGTTCGCCTGGACATGTCCTGGCGCGAACCCGCCGGTGGGTTGGACAAGTCGATCTTCACGGATAAGCTTTCGAAGCTCTGAAGGGGTAGTTGGAAGTGATGATACCTGCATCTGCGTCCTCCCGACGTTGGCGCGGCGTCGGTGGGACGCCACATCCGGACTTTGAATTCGTAGGCAGTCCTAGAATAGTACGACGCAGATACTCAGTCAAGCAGGGGGCTGATGGCCGCCGTCCAGCGTTTCAATATCCCCATAAAAAATACTGGAGTCGCATCCAATGCGGCTCCAGTATCTTGGTGTGCTGATTGTTGATGACTGAAAGCTAAATCAGTCCGAAGCGAAGGCCAACGATTCACTGACGATGGGGCTGCCAGAGGCCCAGGTTGTGTTGGGTTGGACCATTTCCATGAAGTTTGCCTGGACCGAAGTCATCTTGCGGTCCTTCAGGTATATTCGGTGAAGCTCCAAAGCTGTGCGCAGTTCAGGCACGTTCAAAGCCGCGAATGTGTCCAGTTTCTCTGTTGGGTCCAGAATCGAAAGCGGAACGATTCC
Source organism: SAR202 cluster bacterium (assembly GCA_030743915.1). Taxonomy (GTDB): domain Bacteria; phylum Chloroflexota; class Dehalococcoidia; order Lucifugimonadales; family UBA1123; genus UBA1123. The sequence continues at coordinate 11,989 of JASLRP010000335.1, forward strand.
GACTCCTGCGCC
>JASLRP010000336.1 GCA_030743915.1 SAR202 cluster bacterium
GCTCCTGACCTGTGGTTTGGCCATGCCCAACCATCCAGGTGGATACTGTCCTCCGGTCAGGCGAGGGTGGAAACCCCTTCCAATTTCGTGCGGGCAAATTTCCCCGATACAGATGAGGTTGAATTTGTGGCTCGTGTGGAAGCCGCTATCAGTGCAAAATAAGTCAATTGCTCGACCGGCTAACAGGTCAGAAATCCGCGGCGCCCCCGGGCTTCAGAGTGTATCGTGAAGGCTTCAAGATTTGCAGCCTCGGCCATATACATTTTGGCAATCATGGTAGTGGGGTGCGCGTCGAGCCCAAACCCGTCGCCAATGGTGGATGTCACCGTAACGCCATTAGTCTCACCAACGCCTGTGCCGACTGCGACGCCCGTGCCCACCCAGACTCCAGTTCCTACGTCAACACCTCGACCTACGCCGACGAACACTCCGCTACCGTGGTTCCTTTTCCCCGATCCCCTCCCTTTGTTGGGCCTGAAATTACAGGACAGGGTGTACCCTGGTTTCAGAGGCAGTTCTGTGTGGCCTGCATACACTCAGGGGGGCCGAATAATTAGTTGGACGCAAGGTGATGCCATTCCTCCGAATCCGCCATTCACCATATCCTACAACTCTGGAGACACGCTGACCGTTGAGGTCACGGCTAACCATCCTCCAACATCCCTTGAAGTCCAGGTGGGGCTCGATCACGGAGGCAAAACGCTCACACCCCCGTTCCCTCCCCTCGTGATTGAGCCGTTCGAATTTGAACCTGGCGTAACTTCTGAGTTCAACTTGGATCTTCCTGAAGGCACATTCATGGTCACAGTCACCGGCGGGTGGGAGGATGTCGGCGGTATATCATATGCGTGGAGATTCGAAGTCGAATAGCATCCATCATCCGAATCTATTCGGGCACGTGAACACGGACACCGATTCTCATAAGGAGATCGACTGAGAGGTGAAATCTTGAACACCAATCTCGATCAATTTCTATCCCAATATCAGCCCGTATCTCATGGCGCTGCAAGATGGGGTGGAGGGATCGAACTGGAGGTCACCGGTTACTTCTGTTCGGATGGTCCGCCGCCTGATTTAGTGTCCTCCGTGCGAGCAATCGTGCTCAACGAGAACTGCGTGCTGGTCATGAATAACTCCAACGGGACCCATATCATCCCAGGTGGTCGGCTGGAGGAAGGCGAGACGCATGAGGAGGCTTTGAAGCGCGAACTCCTTGAAGAAGCAGGCGCGGAAATCAAGATTATCAACCATGTTGGTTTCGTGCATCTCAGGCACACTACGCCAAAACCGAACAACTACCAGTTTCTGTATCCCGACTTCCTCTGGGCTGTATACAGCGCGTCCTTCGAGCGGTGGCGTCCTGACGCTAAAATTGAGGATGATTATGAGATTTCCTCTCGGTTTTTGCATCTCCGGAAGGTTCGCTGTCTTCAACTTGAAGATTATGAATTAGCGTTCCTGGAAGCTACTACTTCAGATTAGTCTGCCACTGGACACGTCTGATACCCTATGCGCCAGACGCCCGACACAGGCCAACCGACTCATCAGACGGAGGAAGATCACGCCATGCCCAGAGCCACAGTCAACGGACTCGATGTTAACTACGAGGTCAGCGGGACCGGAGTTCCCGCCCTGTTCATCCACGGAGGGTTCGGAGGCCCAGGCACGACACTGGTTCCTCAGAACCGCAACGACGCCGAACTTCTGCCCTCCGACAAGGTGATGACCATATCCTACGACCGCCGAAACGCCGGACAGTCGGAGTACGACAAGTCCCACTATACCGTGGCCGACCTTGCCGCCGACGCCCGCGCATTGCTGGCGCATCTGGGAATCGACAAGTCCATCATCGTCGGTAGCTCGATGGGCGGCATGGTGGCCCAACAGTACGCTCTGGACTATCCTCAGCACGTAGAGGCGCTGGCCCTGATCAACACCGGCACGAACCTGATGGACGCCACGCCCTTCGGCCCCGCGATGAAGAATGCCGTCAAGCAAGCCGCCGAGATGGGAGACCGCGCATTCTTCGATTCTCGAAAGGACGCCCTCCGAGACCCGCCTGCCGGAGGCCTGTTCACCCGACCAACTCCCGAAGCAGAAGAGCAACTTCGACAACGCAACGAAGCCCTCAAAATCGCCCTGCAAGAGGCGTCCGACAACGACCTTTTCATCTATTCAACGGGTATGCTCAGAAACCAGGAAGCGTTCATCGGCTTCGACTACGCTCCCCGACTCTCCGAGATAAAGATGCCGGTCTGCATCGTCCACGGCAACGCCGACTCGGTGGTGCCCTTCGATTACGGCAAAGCCCTTCACCAGGGCATCCCGCAGTCCGAGCTTTTCGAGATCGAGGGCGCGAACCACGGAGTCCTGGGCTGGCCCGACGCCGCCGATGCGTTCCGCGATTGGGTCGTGCGCAACATCTCGACACCACAGGCGGTCTCGTAGATAATCCTGCCATGCTGAATCGCAACGAAGCATCTGGTCGCAAGTAATTCAACCCTGGCATTGCACGTGACCAGACTCTTCACTCCGTTCAGAGTGGCGTTGCTGATACTATGGCTGACAGTTCGCCCTCTGACACCTGAATACCCGACACCTGAAACTCAGAAGGAACCAACCATGATAAAACCCCGCGCCCTGGAAGGCGTTCGAGTTATCGACTTCACCTGCGTCCGCGCAGGGCCGATGGCGACCCGCTGGCTGGGCATCTTCGGGGCCGAGGTCATCAAGATCGAGTGGCCCGAGCGCCTGGACTCCTTCCGCCGCAACCAGGGCACCGCGCCGCCGGACGTCGAGCCTGGGCCGAACTCGCCGGGGATGTTCGCAGACCAGCACGTCAACAAACGGGCCATTACACTGAACGTCCGGTCAGACAAGGGCATGGACATCCTCAAACGCCTGATCAAAGTGTCCGACATCGTGATCGAGAACTTTTCGTCCCGCGTGATGCAGAGTTGGGGGCTGAGCTACGAAGAACAAAAGGAACTCAACCCCGAGATCATCTATGTGTCGATGGCGGGACTGGGACAGACCGGCCCTGACCACGCCTACACGACGATGGGGCCGTCGGCCCAGGCGCTGTCAGGCCAGACCTTCCTCTCTGGATTGCCTGGGCAGCCTCCCGCAGGCTGGGGATGGTCGTACATGGACGACACGGGCGGCATGTACGGAGCGATAACCGCTCTCACCGCCCTGCGCCATCGGGACGCCACGGGCCAGGGCCAGCACGTTGACCTGTCCCAGATGACGACGGGCATCACACTGACCGGCTCCGCGTTTCTGGACCGCACAGTGAACAAACGTCCATCCCGTCGCGTGGGCTACCCGCCCGGAAATCGCACGACGTGGCCGGGAACTCCAGTGATGAACAACTATCGAGGCCCGACCGCCGTGCCCCACAACTCCTACCGCACCAACGGAGACGACTACAACGCCTGGTGCGTGATCGCCTGCTTCTCCGATGACGAGTGGAATAAGCTGATCGAGGTCATGGGCAGTCCCGAATGGGCAAAGGACGCCAGATTCTCAAGTCTGGCAGGCCGCATCCAGTCCCAGGTCGAGATTGATCGGGGCATCGAGTCGTGGACTCAGACGCTGGACAAATACGAGGTGATGGTATTGTGCCAGGAAGCGGGCGTCCGGGCCATGCCCGTCCAGAGTTCGGAGAACCGCATGGAACACGACCCTCAACTCCGAGAGCGGGGCATGTTCACCGAGCTTGAGCATCCTGTGTTGGGCGCCCGAAAGGTGCAGAACGCGCCATTCAGATTCTCGAAAACTTCCGTCGAGATCGACCGCCACGCGCCACTCCTCGGACAGCACACGGTCGAGGTAATGAAGGGAGTTCTGGGCCTCAGTCGTGAGGAGGTGGCCGAGGGATTCGAGGACGGCACCTTCTGGCCGTCGGGCATGCCCATCCAACCATACGTCGAGGAGGCGCTGCGATGACCATTCCTCTGATGAGCACGCCGAGCCAGCGCGGCCCCCTGTCAGGACTCATCGTCCTGGAGGTGGCGGACGAAAAGGGTCAGTTCTGCGGCAAGCTGATGGCCGACCTTGGGGCCAACGTCATCAAGGTCGAGCCTCCCGGAGGCGAGAGCGCCCGGCGCGTCGGCCCCTTTCTGGACGACATCCCCCATCCGGAGCGCAGCCTGTACTTCTGGCACTACAACACCTCCAAGCACGGCGTCACCCTGAATCTGGACACCACCGACGGCAGGGCGATATTCACGATGATGGCCGGCATCGCCGACGTGATAATCGACTCCTACCCGCCTGACTATCTCACGTCGCGGGGTCTTGGCTACGAAAACCTGTCACGCGCAAACCCCGGCCTGATAATGTGCTCCATAACCCCCTTCGGTCAGTCGGGGCCGTGGCGCGACTACAAGACCTCCGATCTGCTCCACCTGGGCGCGGGGGGACAGATGGCCTCCACCGGATACAACGAGGAGGACGTTCCCGGCGCTCCTCCCATCGCTCCCGGAGGCGGCAACGCATGGCACATCGGCAGCAACTTCGCCTACATGTCCATCATGGCCGCCCTGCACTATCGCCACGTGGCGCAGGAGGGACAGCACATCGACGTTTCGATTCATGAGGCGTGCCACCTGACCACCGAAGCCGCCATGCCCAACTACATATACGGAGGCGCGGTGGTCCAGCGAAACACCGGGCGTCACCACTCGGTCGGCCCGTCCTTCCCGTCCCAGATCGAATCCAGCGACGGCGGATGGGTCCAGACCACAGGCTCCGGGGGCAACCCCACGCCTCGCAGGCTTCGAGGTCTCGCCGAGTGGATGGACACCTACGGCCTCGCCGGAGACCTGCTGGACGACAAGTACCTCGACCTCGACACTTTCCGGGAGAGCCTGCCTCACATAAACGAGGTGATTTCGGAATTCATCAAGAACGTCCCCCAGGAGGAGGCGTGGCGCGGAGGTCAGAAGCACGGCTACCCGTGGGGCGCAATCAGGACGCTGGACGAGATCATCGGCGACCCCCACCTGACCGAGCGCGGCTTCTTCACCGAGGTCGAGCATCCCGAGTTGGGCAAGACCTTCACCTACCCAGGCCCAGCCGCCATCTACAACGGCTCCCCCTGGTCAATCTCCCGCCGCGCGCCGCTAATCGGCGAGCACAACTTCATGGTCTACTGCACCGAGCTTGGCCTCTCGAAGGGGGAGTTGGTGGCGTTGGCTGAGGGTGGGGTGATATAGCCTTCGGTGATGTTACAAAAGTGTGTGCGCGTCGTAACAGCTCCCTCCGAACACGTCGTTTTTCCGACCACATTCGATGACCAGCGTCAACGACACCAACAGGCCAATGCAACATTTTGCTGTATTACGTCTCAAACCCCTGTTATGTCTCCATGGGCGTCTCGAAACCAGTGTCCTGATCTAAACCAGTCGGGGGTGCCACCTACACCAGAATTTACTTTACAAAGGGTGTTTTGACGTGCAGTGCAGCATCTGTGATGCGAATCCTATGAGATAAAAGCACTTGTTCGGGGAGGGAATCGATGGGATGATACTTTAGGTCGGTGCTTTCCTCTGAAACCTGAAGTTGACCGCCTATCTGCGCACATTCGAACACGGAAACTACCGAGTGAACCAAATTGCCGTCTGGATATTGCATGAAGCAGAAGTCATCGGGGTCTGAGTATATGCCCACAAGTCGTGTTACCTCCACTGTCAGGCCCGTCTCCTCCAACACCTCCCGGACGACGGCATCCTGGACCGACTCCCCGATATCGACCGCACCGCCAGGGAGGCCCCAGAAGCCATTGTCGGATCGCTTTTCCATCAATACCCATCCATCGTCGTCGAATATTATTGCGCTGGCCCCCGCAGCGATACGGTTAGGCATCCCGGTCAATGGATTGCCAGTGCTGTCCTTGTATTTAGTCCAATCGAACTCGAAACTCATTTGTCCCCCGATTCACCATGCAACAATTTGCTGTAAAATGTCTCACATGGTTCTAGGGTAGTGTCCTGAGATAATCTCAAGACACTACCCCATCATCTGCTCTCGTTTCCTAGTCCAATGATGGTTTTGTTAGACGCTCTAATACTACAGCCGCACTTTAACAATGTAGAATAGACTGCCAGATTATATGTCA
>JASLRP010000337.1 GCA_030743915.1 SAR202 cluster bacterium
GTGTTCCTGCTGTGCGTAACGGCACCCATGATTGGTCTGTGTTGACACGGTTTTCAGCAGCGCGGCTTCCCAATAACATGTTAGGCAGAAGCACGCGCGCTCGCCAGCTTTGCGCGTAATCAGCCGGCATCAAGAGGGCGCATATCAGGCATTAACCTGTCTGGAACCGAGGGGGAAAGATGGCGACGCTAACCTCAAACCGGAACAGATTCACGACGGAGCCTTACGAGTTTCTAAGTCGGGTCCCTTTGCTTGCCAGCGTTCCGACCGCAAAACTTGCGGAGCTGGCTCAGCTTCTGGTTGACCGCACCTATCGCAGAAACGAGATAATCTTCCACCGGGGCGATCCCGGCGGCTCATTGCATATTGTCGAAACCGGTCAGGTGAAGATTCTCATTCAGAGCGAGGACGGCGAAGAACTGTTAGTGGACATACTCAAAGAAGGCGAGGTCTTCGGAGAGATGGCCGTTCTGGATGGATACCCTCGCACCGCCACGGCGCTGGCATTACGAGACACAACCACAAAGATGCTGGGCAGGGAACCGTTCCTCAAATTTCTCCATAGTTCGGCTGAAGTGGCTGTTGCAGTATCCCTGTCCCTGGCTGAAAGGCTTCGTGAGAGCGACGAGCGTTTGGCAGAGATCGTGTTCTTCGACCTGTCGGAACGTCTGGGTCGCAGGCTGCTGCGTCTGGCCCGATCTTACGGGCGGCGTTCTCCAGAAGGCATCGTGCTCGACATCCCGTTAAGCCAGAGGGAGTTGGCGGCTTTTGTCGGCGCGACCCGTCAGAGTGTCAACAAGGCGCTGTCCCAGTGGGAGAGAGACGGGATTGTGCGTCGAGACGGGCGCTCACTGATACTTTTGGACCCGCAAAGGCTCTACCAAGTTGTTTGATAAACGTGTGGATTTTGTTGGATTCTGTAGTGTGTCAGCCAGATGACATACGACGTGTAACATTGTTGCTATGACAGAATGGCCTCGCCACCTACCATTAAATGAGCATTGAGGTGGCCGAAGGGAAAAGCGAGTCTGAGTTTCAAAACGCGAGGTCACCCGAGGAGAGAGTTTGAATCAGATGCAAGCAACATTCCGATCTGTGTCGGAACCCAACAAGAGGAGGAGTGGCTAGTGGCAAGGTTCAAAGGACTGATGGCAAAATCAGTCCTTGTTTTTTTGTTCTTAAGCCTAACAGCAACGCCGCTGGCGGCCCTGTGGGCAACAGATTTGGGCGCATCGCCAGCAAGCGCAGCACCAGGCGGGCATAAAGGCCGTGGCGGCAACTCCACCGAACCTTCTTGCAAAGGAGACTCACACGTCGTCGTCAAACCAGTCGAAGGGATCGACGACGTTTACCTCAATGACGAGTATGGGACCGAGACCGTCAGGAAATTCTACGGCACTGACATATGGGTCCTGGAGGCGCCTGACAAGAAGGGCGCCAAAAACATCGTCAAGGACATGCTCAAATCAAACGACATTATCTGGGCCGAGTCCGGGCAGTTTAGCAATTCCGAGGTAACCCCCAACATGGTGTCAGCAGCCGACCTCGACCTGTTCACTCAGGCGATGTTGGATCAGTTCACTGCCGCGTCTCTCGACCAGTTTTCGGCGGCTATGCTTGACCAGTTTTCGACAGCGATGTTGGATCAGTTCACGCAGGCGACGCTAGACCAGTTCTCTGCTTCGTCTCTTGACCAGTTCACCAGCGCGGCCCTCGACCAGTTCACTCATGCGACGCTGGACCAGTTCTCAGTTTCCATTTTGGACCAGTTCTCAACATCGATATTGGATCAATTCGGCCAGGCAGCTCTTGACCAATTCACAGCGGCTATGTTGGACCAGTTCAGCGTAGCTTCTTTGGATCAGTTCAGTCAGGCAGTTCTCGACCAGTTCAGCGCAGCGTCTCTGGATCAGTTTAACCAGGCAGTTCTCGACCAGTTCAGTTCAGCTGCGCTTGATCAATTCAGTATTGCAGTGATGGACCAATTCTCAACTGCGATGCTGGATCAGTTCAACCAGGCGGCGCTGGACCAGTTCTCGGCGGCTGCTTTGGATCAATTCTCCAGCGCGGCGCTGGACCAATTCTCAAACGCGATTCTTGACCAGTTTGCGGCTTCGATACTCGATCAATTCACCGCTGCGACGCTGGACCAGTTCAGTGTTGCCATGATGGATCAGTTCTCTGCCGCGATCTTGGATCAGTTCTCGACTGCCATGCTTGACCAGTTCACGCAGGCGTCCCTGGACCAATTCACGACAGCGATGCTGGACCAGTTCTCTATGGCGATCATGGACCAGTTCACCACGGCCAGTTTGGACCAGTTCACGCAGGCGTCATTGGATCAGTTCAGCCAGACGGCGTTGGATCAGTTCGGCCAGGCCGTGCTGGATCAGTTCATGCTGAGCGCTCTAGACGGTTTCGGCGTGGAGTACTTTGAGCGCCTGCTGATCGACACTCTCGACAGCGTTTACGGCGCGGCCGCGAGGAAACAAGAAGCTCTGGACGCAATCAAGTCACCGATGACGAACGCTTACAATGGCGGCGAAGGAATGGTCGTGGCAGTCATCGACTCAGGCATTAGGGACCACTGGTTCCTGCGCGGCAAGATCGCTCCCGGTGGATGGGACTTCGTCGATGGCGACGATGACCCAACTGATGAGATAGCATCCTACGACAAAGATGGCGACGGAGTGTACGATACAGGCTGGAGCCACGGAACGCATGTGGCCGGTATTATCAGTCTGGTTGCGCCCGACGCCAAGATTCTGCCCATCAGGGTAAAAGCCGGCGCTGGCGGCGGATGGTCGTTCATAGTTGCCGAGGCAATTGAGTACGCGGTGGACATGGGAGCCGACGTGATCAACATCAGCCTCGGCGTGAACTGCGAATCCAATGACCTGAAATGGGCAATGGAGTACGCGGAAGATCACAACGTGCCCGTTGTTGCAGCGGCTGGAAATGACGACGAGGAGAGGCTTCACTTCCCGGCAGGTTACAGCAGCGGAATCTCCGTGGCTGCAACTGACAACAAAGGCACAAAGGCGACGTTTTCAAACTACCAGAAGGACGTGAAGATCTCCGCTCCGGGAGTGAACATA
>JASLRP010000338.1 GCA_030743915.1 SAR202 cluster bacterium
ATCCCATCGGCATCATTGCTGACCTCACGGCTCCTGCTCTGTTGTTTGTGCAAACGATTGGTCGATTGGGTGACTTCGTAAATGGCGAACATTGCGCCAAGGCGTGGGACTTCGCTTTGGCCTTCGTCTGGACGAATCCGGCCAGTGACGCGCGTGTTTGCGCCAACGGCGTTGGCGCGTCGGTCCATCCTGTGATCGCGTATGAAGTCATCTGGAACATGATCTCTCTGGTGATTATCTGGAAGCTTCGCGATCGCCTCAAACCCGATGGCATGCTCTTCGCTCTGTATTTCGCTCTCTATTCCATCGGCAGATTCGGTGTGACGTTCCTGAGGCAGGACAGAATCTGGGCTATCGGACTGCAGGAGGCCCAATTCATAGCTCTGATTGTTCTGGCCATCACCGTGCCGTTGTTATTGATCAAGGCTCGACCGGTGCCTGCCGACGAGATGCAGATCGAACCTCCCGAGCCACGACAAAGGGGCACCAGAGCCGAACGCCGCCGTCGGGAAAGAGACGGGTAGGAGGCAGGTCGCCTCTCTGGGCTCTTAGCGTCCAGCCGGCTTTATGTCCGCCACGACCATCTGGAGCGTTGTGCGGCCCTGCCACGTATTCCATTCCATGCTGTATGCCACGTCGATGTGGTCACGCGCTATTCGTGTTTGATCGCCCTGTCTGAACGCGATTGCGTCCCACGATTTTTCAGCGTCCGCCAGTCGCATTTTGAGATGCTTTCCTCCTCCGACCCCACGGGCTTGCAAGACCCGAATGCCGCGCGCAGCGAACACCGGCGTCGGATTGCTCTCGCCGAAAGGCGAAAGCCGTTGAACGAACTCGAAGTTCGGCCCCTCGACCTCCGAGGGCAGCGCGTCGCAGTCGATTGATAGTTCAGGTTGAAGACTTGCGCCCTGGATATCAGCGTCGGCAAGCTCCCGCAGATTTGCCACCAACTCCCGCATATTCTCGGTGGGTATGGTGAAACCTGCTGCGCGGGCGTGCCCTCCGTACTTGGTGAACAGGGGAGCGCATGTCTCCAGAGCAGATATGATGTCAAATTCGGGAATGGACCGCGCGCTGGCCCGGCTCAGCTCAGGCCCAATCTGGACGGCGATGGCCGGGCGGTAGTAGGAGTCGTTGATTCTGCCCGCGATCAGGCCCAGAATTCCTGGCTCCCAAGTGGCGTGGCCGACGACGACCAACGATGGAGTGTCGGTGGGGTGCTGGCGTCGAATCTGAGCGTCGGCCTGAGCAACGCCGCTTTCAGTGAGTGACTGACGCCTGCGATTCTGGAGTTCCAATTCGGAGGCTATCGCGGTGGCTCGATTTATGTCATTAGACGTGAGAAGGTCGAGACTGATGCCAGAATGGCCCAGGCGACCGGCGGCGTTCAGTCGAGGAATCAACCCGAAGGACAGTGAACTGGCGTCCAGCGAACCCATCTCGTATCCAGCGACGCTGGCGAGAGCGCGAATTCCGGGGTTGACCGAGGCGTTGATTCGCTCGATTCCCTCCTTGACGAGATATCGGTTTTCTCCTGTCAACGGCCCCACGTCTGCGACGGTGCCCAGAGCCACGAGTTCCATCAGATCGGAGGGCAATTCCTCGCCCAGTTCCTCATACAGCGCCTGCGCCAGTTTGAAGGCGATACCCACGCCTGTGAGCTCCTGATATGGATATTGAGAAGCCTGGGCTTTGGGATTGACCAGGGCCACGGGGGAGGGCGGGGCGCCGTGAATCGTGTGGTGATCGGTTACGATGACGTCGATTCCCAACTCTGCGGCGAAGTTAATCTCGTCGGTCGCCGTGGCCCCGCAGTCAACGGTAACCAGAAGCGTGACACCGCTCTCCTGGAGGCGGCGCAAAGCGTCGTTGTTCAGTCCGTGGCCTTCCTCGACTCGGTCTGGAAGGTAGGGGAGCACGCGGCCATCCAGGCCGGTGAAGGCGCGAACCAGCAACGCGGTGCT
>JASLRP010000339.1 GCA_030743915.1 SAR202 cluster bacterium
CGATGGTGCTGATGCTGGTGGGAATTGGCCTTTTTGGCGGGCTGACGGCGAACCTGGCTTCGCTGTTGCAAAAGGCCGAAGAGACCACCGAGGCGACGGTTCTCGAACTGGCGACCGAGATAAAAAGCCTGCGGGAAGAGATAAGCCTGCTTCGTCAGGAGCGGACAGGCGGCTGAACGCCAAGGTTGTCCCGTGTCGGTTCACTGGGGTATCCTGATGTTCGAATGTTTGAGAATAGTGGTAAAAGGATAATTAAGAAATGGCAGACAATGCGAAATGGGACGAATATCAGGGTTCTGTGGTCATTCCCAGCGAGACAGACTGGCGTGGCGTGACTGCGCTGATCGACAGAGAAGGGAAGGCTGTGACCCTGCGATTTGACGAGCCGGTGGCCGGCTCCGATCAGTGGGTCGGAAGCAACGTGAACGTCGTCGAGCGCTTGAAGTATGACGAGATACAGTTTGCCACCAACGACCTGCCTCAGAACACCATCGAGCTGACGTGGAAATTCAACGCAGGCAAGGAAGAGGACACCATCGCAGGGGTCGTCATCGCCAAGCCTAATGATCTTCGCGTGACCGGAGAGAAAGGCTTCATCCTAAAAAGGACGACATCCTCACCAGAGTAAACCGCCCTCCTGACGATATCCCGACGTAACCTGTTCAAAGTGTGGCCCAGGGCGATTGGTGGAATCGAGAATGAACTCCTGACCCAGCCATGCATATATCCGAACATCTGAAAGACGAATCCTCCAGGATCGAACCAGACGACGCTCGCGCCGCCGGCCGGCTCTGGTCAACTTTTGATGCCCTTGATCAGACACAACTTGCCGTGGTCATCTCGGACGTTGGGAGTGTCATACAGTACGTGAATCAGGGATTCACGCGGATGATGGGCTATGCTCCTGATGAAATCATTGGCCGCAGCATTTCCGATCTGGTCAAGCACTCTGTTGACGACCGTCAACAACTTCGCGAAACCCTTGAGTCTGGCGGGGCATGGCGTGACGAATATCCAATCACCAGAAAAGACGGCTCCACCGTCTGGATATATAACGTCGTTTCTCCGATTCTGGATGAGAACGGGGTCATCACCCACTACGTCGGCATTGGCGAGGATGTCTCGGAGCTTAAGCAAGCGAACGAGGTCCTGCACAGACGCGAGGACCGCTATCGCGTTCTGGTGGAGAAGGCCCAGGACGTGGTCTATACCACCGACAGCCACGGACGGTTCGACTACGTAAACCCCAGGACTTTCGAACTGACCGGTTACACTCGACAGGAAACGGTCGGCCAGCGGTTCACCATGTTGGTTCACCCTGATTGGCAGGATGGCATAGAGAGTTTCTACCGCCAACAACTGAGAGACCAAACGCCTGAAACTCTTCGTGAATTTCCCATCATCACCAAATCTGGTCGCATCAAATGGGTTGAGCAGACGGTGGTGCTGATGGCCCGGGATGATGAGGTCACTGGCTTTCAGGCCATAGTGCGCGATGTTTCTCGCCGCAAGCAGGCCGAAGCTGAAGCCGTGGCCCTGGTCCGCGAGAACGCGGTCATTGCCGAGATTACCCGGATCATAAGCTCCTCGCTGGACGTTGGTGAAGTTTATGACGCCTTTGCCGCCGAGGTTAACAAGCTCATCAACTTCGACCGGATGGTTGTGAACCTCGTAGACCACAACAAGGGCGTTTACAAGGTGGCATACGGAACAGGAATCTCGCCTTCAGGCAGGGAAACAGGCGCTGAACTACCTTTGGAGAATTCATTCACTGGCCTGGTTGCAAGCTCTCGGACCTCAATCATCGGCCACCCCGGAGACGATGAGCCGAAAGATACGGCGTTGGCCGAGGTGAATTCGACCATTCTGGAGGCCGGTATCAAAACTACTGCCGGTTTCCCTCTGGTGTCACTAGGCGAAGTCATCGGTGTCATGATTCTGGACTCATTTACTGCGGACGCTTACGGCCAGCGCCATCAAGAACTGGGCGACTTGCTGGCCCGGAACATCGTTGGTGTCATCGTCAACGCGCAGATGCACAGCCGTATTCAACGCGAGGGCGAAGAGCGAGCGGCCCTGGCCGAGATTGGCCGGATCATCGATTCCTCAGTTGACATCCAGGACGTTTACCCCGACTTTATCGAGCAAGTCAACAGTCTCATCCCTTCGGACAGGATTGTCATCTCTCTCCTGAGCGCTGACGGAGAAGTAGCCACCAACACTTATGCATGGGGTGTTGAGATACCTGGATTCAGGGGAGGAGATTCTTTTCGATTGCAGGGCACGGCGATAGGCAAGGCTGTCAGCACTCGCAAACCAGTTATCCTGAGATCCGATTCTGAAGAGACCTTCATCGCCCAGTTTCCGACACAGGCGCATGCGGTTGGCGTGGGTTTGAGGTCGATAGTGATAGCTCCGCTGGTATCGGAAGACAAGATCATCGGGGTCCTGTCCCTACGGTCCAAGACTTTTGATGCCTATACCGATGATGACGTGGCGCTTACCGAAAGGATCAGCGCACAGATAGCTGGGGCAGTGCATAACTCCCAGCTTCACGCCGAGTTGGAACGGGAGTCGAAAGAGCGTCAGATGCTCGCTGAGATAGGCTGGCACGTCAGCTCGTCTCTGGACATCGCTGAAGTTTACGAGGCCTTCGCCGAGCGAGTCCGCGAACTCATATCGGTCGACAGGCTCACGATCAGCACAATCAACGCCGATGAGGGCACTTTCACCAACAGATATCTCTCGGGAATCGACGTGCCTGCACGCAGGCCTGGGATCACTTTACCGTTGGCAGGCTCATTAACGGGGCAGGCGGTCCGCACTCGTTCGACGGCTGTTGTGATGACGGAAGACAAAGACGAATTGGTGCGCAGGTTCCCCGGAAGACTGCCGGCGTTTGACGTGGGGCTTCGATCATTTATGGCAGTCCCTCTGGAATCTAACGGTGTGATCATCGCGGTGCTACACGTGCGCTCCGTCAAGCCCAATGCCTACACAGACAGAGACATAGACCTTGCGGAGCGAGTCGGAGCGCAGATTGCAAGCGCCATAGACAACGCTCAGATGCACTTGCAGATTCAGCGAGAGGCCGAGGAACGGGCGGCTTTGGCAGAGATCGGTCGCATCATCGACTCGTCTATCAAAATTCAGGATGTCTATCAGCGCTTCATTGAAGTGGTCAACAGGCTCATCCCCTCTGACAGGATTGCAGTGCTGATTCTTGATGACGACCAGCGCATGGCGACAACAGCCTACATCTGGGGGACAGACCTGACGGATTTCCGGCCTGGCGACGCTCAACCGATCCGCAACACCGCGATACAGGAACTGGTCAGTACACGCAAAGGGTTGATTCGCGTTGACGAATCGCTGGCGCGCATAGACAACCCAACCCTGTCGCAGCAAACGGCGTTGATCCAGGGGCTTCACTCTCTGGTCACCGTGCCACTGATATCCGATGATCGGGTCATTGGCGCTCTGGTCCTTCGCGCCAAATCTCCAACAGCGTACGGTGAGCGTGACCTGGAAACCGCCGAGTTGATCGGCGCCCAGATTGCAGGCGCCGTGGCCAACGCTCAGATGCACTCGCAGATTCAGCGAGAGGCCGATGAGCGGGCCGTTCTGGCAGAGATCAGTCGCGTAATGGACTCGTCAACCGACATCCAGGACATTTTCCAGACATTTACCGAGCAGGTGAACAAACTGCTGCAATCCGATAGGATTGCCGTGACCCTCCTAAACCAGGACGGTGTGACGGCGACCAATGCCTATGTTTGGGGAGTAGATATACCGGGGTTTGGAGCCGGAGAGACGTTTGCGGCCAGGACCTCAGCCATCGGACGAGTGGCGCGGACGCACAAACCAATCCTGATGAATTCAGAATCTGAGTCGGCCGACTTTGATGAATTCCCGCTGGAAGAATCGAGACTGCAATCGCTGTTAATGGTCCCGCTGGTTTCCGAAGATAGACTCATGGGCGTGCTCTCTCTGAGGTCAAAGCAACCCGACGCCTATACAAACCAAGACCTGGACCTTGCCGAGCGCATATCGGCCCAAATTTCAGGGGCGGTGGCAAACGCAGTACTACGATCAGAACTTCAGCGCAATGCGGACCTGAGGGGACGCCTTGCCACCATCGGTCGTATTGTCAGCAGCAACGTGAATATCGACGAGGTTTACGAAAGCTTCATCGAGCAGGTAAACGCGTTAATACCCTCGGATAGAATCGTGGTCGCAATTCTAAGTGAAGACCAGACCAGCGCGACCAACGCCTACGTTTGGGGCACCGATGTTTCTGACTTCAGTTCAGGCGCCGTTCACACAATTCAGAACACCTCCCTGCAACATCTGGTAGAAACACGCAGAGGACTGATAATTAGGGAAGATCCTGACAATTCTGCGGTCAGTCGGGTCCCGGCGCAGGTGGCTGGAATGGCGCGAGGACTTTTGTCAATGGTTGCGGCTCCATTGATATCTGGAGACAAGGTCATAGGCGGACTGAATCTTCGGTCCAAAACTCCAGACGCCTACGGACAGCGAGAGCTTGAGCTTGCCGAGTTGATCGGTGCCCAGATCGCGGGAGCCATCGACAACGCTCAGAAGAACTTGCAGATCCAGCAAGAGGCTAAAGAACGCACGGCTCTAGCCGAGATAGGTCGAATCATCGACTCGTCTATCGATATTCAAGATGTCTATCAAAGATTCATCGAGCAGGTGAACTTGCTAATTCCCTCAGACAGGATCGTCGTGTCGGTTTTCGACGATGAACAGCGCATAGTGACCAATGCTTACGTATGGGGAACCGACATCAGTGGATTCAACCTGGGTGCTGGCCACCCTATACAGAATACCTCCTTGAGGTCGGCGATCCAAACGCGCAGAGGGTCAATTGTGCGCGACGAAGCAGCGACTGCTGTTGCCGATCGAACTCCCTCACAAATCGCCGCTCTTGCTCAGGGCCTGCGGTCGCTGGTCGCTGCCCCTCTCACCTCTGGGGACAAGGTAATTGGCGCGTTGGTTCTCCGGTCCAAGACCCCGTCAGCGTACGATCGTAGAGACGTGGAAATCGCCGAGTTGATCGCCGCGCAGATCGCCGGCGCAGTCGCCAACGCTCAAATGCACTTGCAGATTCAGCGACAGGCCGAGGAACGAGCGGCTCTGGCGGAGATCGGACGCATCATAAACTCGTCTATAGACATTCAGGATGTCTATCCTCGCTTCATAGAGGTCGTAAACCGTTTGATACCTTCTGACAGAATCGCTGTTGCCCTGATGAATCCTGAAGAGGATGCGGTCATCAACACTTATGTTTGGGGCACCGAGATAGCTGGACTCGGAGTTGGAGGCGTAACCCCAGTCCAGGGCACGGCCATCGAAACTCTGTTCAACACCCGAAAAGGGGTTGTGATGGCGGTAAATTCGCCTGAGGAATTCATTGACCAGTTTCCTGCGCAAGTAGCCAGCATAGCCGTGGGGTTG
>JASLRP010000340.1 GCA_030743915.1 SAR202 cluster bacterium
GCTTTCGTCCACCCAGACTCCGCTGGAGCCGGTGTAACCGTGGCCGTAACCGTTTCCGGCGGGATTGTAGGTTGTGGAACGTGACGTCCGAAGGATGTCCCAAGTCCGCCCGCCGTCGCTGGAGACCTCGACGTAGGCGTAGTCCCAGCCTCGTTCGATGTCATACCAGATGTCGAATTTCAGGGTCGCCTCTGTCAGGCCCGACAGGTCGAACTTTCGAGTAAGCGTAGCGTCTATCGAGTCGCCCATTCCACTCCACCAGCATGACGCTCCGCCGTGACAACCGTCGCCAACCAGACGAGTCGAGGTGGAGCCCTGGAAGAGCAGGGTCACGTCACCTCTTAAGCTCGACAGGTCATAGTACTGCGCGGAGAACTGAGGTTGTCTCTTCCTGAGCGATGCCGTGCCAGAAACTTTAGCCGCGTTCTGTAGCTCGATGTCTGCGTCTGGATAACCGTATGGGCCTGAGGCCGCGTCCAGGTAATTGGCAACAACCCAGTCCTGAAACACTTCAGTGAAGGTGGTCTCGTATTGGGACAGGTAGGCGTTAACGCCAGCGACGCCATCCAGTTGCTCGCGAACAAGGGCGCCGATTCCTTCGGGGCCGCCATAATGTTCGGACAGATACGTGAAGAACAGGACCGACGCCCCATAATGGGAGAAGCTTGCCTGAACATCGTCCGGCCACCAGTTCAACTGCACCTGTGGACGCCTGAGGAACGCATCCTGAGACTGCGCTCGGTATCCCGCGAGATTCGTGGCGTATTCGGAAAGGCCCTCGTTCACCCACGCTTCCTCGCCAATGTCCTGATTCCAATGGACCGCGTGCTGAAGCTCGTGGGCCAGAACGCCCATGTACAGGTCAGACCCCGGCTTCAGACTGCGGGCGTCCATGTAGATGATCTCTCGCTGGTTGCTGTTGGGATGCACCTCGCGGGGGAATTCGTCCTTGGAACCGTAATAACCCGCCGCGCCCGACAGATTGGCGTGAAGAATGTTCAGGCGCGGATCGCCGTCAACTCCCGGATTCCAGATGTCACCAAAAGCACCGACCACCGTAGGGTGGACCTGCTCCTCGTATATCTGAGCGGCCTTTTTCAGGTCCTCTAAAGAAATGTCCACGTCATCATCCACGTACCAGTTGGCATGTTCGCTGGTCACCTGCACAGTGGCGTTGATGGACCGCGACTTCCCGTCCACCAGACTGGTGATCAAGAACGAGTCCTGATATCCCACCTCCAACGGAAATGCCACCGTGGAGATGATGCGTGAATCTGGCACATCCTTCCCGGACCTGAGCCTAATGGCCAGGTTGAACAGGTCGCGGTCGATTGGCGGCAGGGAGTAAACGAACGGCGTCGCTGTGGGCACAGGTGTCGGGGTATTCAGTGGAGGCGACGCTGGTCGGGGCGCAGGCTCAGGTTCTGGGGTTGGAGTCGGAGCGTTGGGTTCAGGCGCGGGCGTGGCTGTCGGAATGACCGTCGGCGCCTGGGTGGGCGAGGGTGTGTTATCAGTCGGAACCGGCGACGGGAGCGTCACGGTCGGCTGTGGAGCGATTGTGGGCTGAGGTTGGGCGGCCGCCACTGGCTCAGGCGTCGATGTGGGCACAACCTCTGTCGTTGGAGTGGGAGGCACAGGCGCGGCAGTAGTTGAAGGCTTCT
This sequence comes from SAR202 cluster bacterium, assembly GCA_030743915.1. Lineage (GTDB taxonomy): Bacteria > Chloroflexota > Dehalococcoidia > Lucifugimonadales > UBA1123 > UBA1123. The sequence goes on from JASLRP010000340.1 coordinate 1,662, forward strand.
GGCCACACGCGGCAGCCAGTCCCAAGACGATCAGAGCAAAGGCTCCTAACACCCATTTGTTTTGCAACTGCCTAAACAAAATCCCAAACATGTCCATCTGAATCAGTCTACACGCTGTTCTGACCTTAATCCACGCCCGCCAGAAGAGTCGTCATTGTTGATTGTTGCAACGTCCCAAAGCAATATCTGGTTAGGAATTGAACATGTACAAAACTTGTGCAGGTCAAACATATCGAGTTTACATGACCTGCCAGCGCCTAGCCCAAGTATTGGAATATTGTTAACTTTGTCCCAAATCTACTGTCGAGGTGTCACCTGGTGCGTCTGTCTATTCATGAAGCGTCACAAAAGCTCGGCGTCACCGAGCACACAATCCGCAGGCGTCTGCGCAAAGGCGAGTTGCAAGGAGAGCAGGTCCCACGTCCACAGGGGTTCACCTGGGTGGTTGTTGTGGATGACAACGAGGTCGGTGACCAGCCAACGCATGCTGGTCCCCATGTGGTTGCGCAGGAGGCGTCACGACCCGTTCAGGCGCCTGCGCCGCCAGAGCCGCAGCCTATCGTCCAACCTCCGAAGGTCGAACCGCCGCCGCCATCCCTCAGCCCGGTCCAGATGGCCGAATTGCACGCTCTGAGGGCGCGGGTGGCTGTGCTTGAGGAGCGGGACCAGTCCAAAAACGACCTGATTGACTTGCTTCAGGATAGGCTCAAATCGCAGGACTGGCAGTTCGGGGAGGTGTTGAACCAACTGAACGAGGTCCAGTCACGGATGCTGCCGCCCCCTTCCATCGAAATCCAGGAACCTGAGAACGAACAGGCCAGCGGTGGATGGATGTTCTGGAGGAAGGGAAGAGCGAAGGCGCAGGTCTGAGCCGGCCCAGCCCTATTCGTCGATGGTCTCGGAATTTCGAGACTCATGAGGCAGGATGTTGGAGACCTCCATCACTCGGACCACACCCGCCCTGGTCAGCAGGCCAACCGGCTTGTCATCTTCCATGACCACAAGTTGACCAATACGCCTGTTGGCGAGGATTCCCAGACCCTCTTCCAACGGCGCGTCAGGAGGCAGTGTTGCCACTTTCGACGCTGGCGTCATCGCCTGAGACACCCAGGTGAAGCGTCGGGCTTCGATTGGGACACGCTTCACGTCCGTAACCGTTATCAGGCCCTGAAGTGTGTCGCCCAGGACCACGACGTATGCCAGCTCCAACTCTGTCGCCATACGAGATTCCAGCAAATCCAGAATTGACGTTCCAGGCTCGACCGTGGGCACGTCCCCCCGCATTGCGTCGCGCACAACGCGTCCAGACAGGGCCGTCTTCGAGTCCCGCTGTTTGCGCACAGAAGCCGCCGACGACTGGATGAACCATCCGATGATCACCAGCCAAATGCCAGTGTATTGGTTGGAAGAGAACAGCAAGAATACCCCCAGTGCGATCATGGCAAATCCGACGCCCGAACCAACTACGCTGGATATGGTCACTGCGCGGCCCTCATTGCCTGAGAGCTTCCAGACAGCAGCCTTCAGGACTCGCCCTCCATCCAGAGGAAAAGCTGGCGTCAGGTTGAAAATTCCGATTGCCAGGTTGACGATTGCCAGGTACTGAGTCAGCGCGGTGATGGAGGAGTTGCCACCCCTGAAGTTGAGGAACAACAGCAAGAACAAACCCGCAAGGACAAGGCTTGCCAGCGGCCCAACCACTGACACCCAGAATTCCTCGCCTGCGCTTCGAGACTCCTCCTCAATCTGGGAGACTCCTCCCAGGAAGAACAGGGTGATGCTGGTCACCTTTCGGCCTCTGCGCATGGCCTCCAAAGAGTGGCTCAACTCGTGAGCCAAGACACAGGCGAACAAAAGCGCGCTGGCGATGATACCCGTGATCCAATACTGAGGGGTCGGCCAGCCAGAGTATGCGGTGGGCAGGTAGGAGATGGCGAGGGTTCCGGCGACAAGCGCAAAGATGAACACCCACGAAAAGTGGATTTTCAACCTGATGCCGAACAGCCGCCCAATGTTGAGAGTTCCCGACAATGCAAGGCTCCTGAATATGCTCGTTGGCCAGTAGATCCAGGGG
>JASLRP010000341.1 GCA_030743915.1 SAR202 cluster bacterium
TGACGGTTTCGGGAATCTACCGCGAGGAGGACAACGACGGGTTCGTAGTGCAGGTTCCGCTGGAGAGCTACCGGGCGAAAGTTGACCCTCTGGTCAAAGCCAGGGCCTATGGTCTGAAGTTGTCTGATCGGGCTATGGTCGGACAGTTGATCCGAAGGGTCGGTCTGGCAGCCGGTCGCGATCTGCGCGTCTCGACAGGGATTGGCGGCCCGGACGATTCGATAGTTCTGTTTCGCTCCGTGCTGGTGAGTCTGACCGTCATCCTGGTTGGAACGGCGATAATGAACGTGCTGATCGCCGTCCTGTTCTCTGTGCGAGAGCGGCGCAGAGAGTTTGCAATCGCTAAAGTGCTGGGGATGGCGCCGGGCCAGATCGTCCGTGGAGTGCTTTCGAGCTCCACAGTGTTGGTGGGAATTGCGCTGATCATTGGCGTGCCGTTGGGACTGCTGGTCACACGCATTCTGTACGACATCATCGGCAACCTGGTCGGGCTGGGTTCCGGAATCGGCTCGATGCCTCAGGCCTGGTCCTTGCTGTTGCTCGTTCCCGCCGCGTTATTCATAGCGCTGGTCGGAGCGATAATACCCGCGCGCATGATCTCGTCCGAGGTCGTGGCCGAAGGCCTGAGGGAGGAATAGGGGCCGGCGATGCAATATTGGTTGATCAGCAGCAAGGCCACCATCATGTTGGGCTCCGGAGGTTGCTATTTGATCAGATCGGAAGTTTGACCCAAAAGGCTGTGCCTCCGGTGTCACTTTCGAACCCCACATCGCCCTGACACCGCACAGTGATGATGCGGCGCACGACGTCCAGCCCGAGGCCGGTTCCCTCACCAACGCCCTTAGTCGTGAAGAATGGATCGAAGATGTGCGGTTGTATCTCCTGCGGGATACCTGGTCCGTTGTCGGCGATGTCCACAACGACGTTGCCATCATCTTGACGAGTTGAGATGGTTATCGTCCCATTGTTCCCAAGCGCGTCGATGGAGTTGTCTAACAGATTCATCCAGACCTGGTTTAGCTCGCTGCCAGGGACCATGATGCGGGGGAGGTCCTGGTCGTAATCACGGATTACGTCGATGCCCTGTTTCAGTCGGTTGCCCAGGATTGTAATAGTGTCCTCGATACCCTGATGCACATCGACATTCTGCATCACATCCTGATCCATGAAGGAGAAGGATTTGGCGGCATTCACCAGCTTCGAAATGCTGGAGGCGCTCAGAACGATTGCCCCTGCCAGATCCTGGGCAGTGAACGACTTGGTCAGCCAGCCAATCGTTTCGCCTAATGTGTGTTTGGGCACCGTTGCGGCAAGTTTCTCCAGGTCGTCAGGATGAATTCCAGCGGCGGCCAGAGTCGCCGAGTAGTCCCAGCCGTCTTTGACCCCGTGGGTATCGAGCCAGTCCAGCGATTCGTCTTCATGGTCGCTTAACTCCAGGGCTGTGAAATTGGTCGCCTCGGTCGAGCGGTTTTGAAGTATCCTGTCCCATTCGACCAGCGACCCCCAGAGCTGATGGTCGATACCGACACGGGTCAACTCGATGGTTGCTGATTGCAAATCGCCCAGGGAATCCAGCAGTTGGCTGGATGCTCGGCTGGCGGCTGAGGCAGGGTTGTTCAACTCGTGGGCCAGACCTGCGGAAAGCTTGCCCAGCGCCGCCATCTTTTCAGTCTGCCGCAACTCTTCGTCCTTCTTGAGGCGTTCGGTGATGTCCACGAAGGTTACCACGCACCCGACCATCTCACCGTCGCGTTCTACAGGGTACGACCAGTATTCGGCGGGGAAGTTTGTGCCGTCAGCGCAGAACATTACCTCGTCGCTCACGTGGGCCCCCTCACCTTGCTGGAATGCTTGATAGATGCGGCATTCCTGGACCGGATACGGGTCTCCGTTGGGTCGGGTGTGGTGGACCAGTTCGTGCATATGCTTGCCCAGAACATCGGTGTCGCTCTCGAACCCCAGCAAGTTGACGCACGATGGGTTGGCGAAGGTGCAATTTCCGTCCAGGTCGATCCCGTAAATGCCCTCGCCCGTGGAATTCAGAAGCGAGCGGACCAGTTCTTCCTGCTCTCTCAGTTCGTTCTGGACCTTCAGGCGCTCGGTGATGTCAACGAAAGTTACGACGCATCCCACAAGCTCGCCATTGCGGTTCAGCGGGAAGGACCAGTACTCCGCGGGGAAGCTGGAGCCATCCGAACAGAACATGATCTCATCGTCCACATGGCTGCCTTTGGAACTTCTAAAAGCCTGGAATATCTGGCACTCCTCAATAGGGTAGGGCTCTCCGTTGGGTCGGGTGTGATGGACCAGTCTGTGCATGTTCTGCCCGAGGAGTTGAGCGTCGCTCTCGAATCCCAACAACTGGGCGCAAGCAGGATTAGCGAAAATACAGACTCCGTTCATGTCAGTCCCGTAAATGCCCTCGCCGGTGGAGTTCAACAGCGACGTTACAAGCTCTTGCTGTTGTTTCAGATTGGCCTCGTCCTCCACACGCTGGGTGATGTCGACAAAAGTCACCACGCATCCCAGCAACTCGCCGTCATGCTGCACTGGATATGACCTGTACTCGGCAGGAAAGCTGGAACCGTCGGCGCGGAACATGATCTCGTCGTCCACATGGGACCCCTCGCACTCCCGAAACGCCTGATAAATGTGGCATTCCTCGACGGGGTACGGCTCGCCGTCGGGACGTGTGTGGTGGACGAGATTGTGCATGTGCTTGCCCAGGAGTTGAGTGTCGCTTTCGAAACCCAACAGCGTCACGCATGATGGATTGGCGAAGGTGCAATTCCCATCCATGTCGGTCCCGTAAATCCCTTCGCCTGTGGAGTTCAGCAGCAACGTGCCAAGGTCTTGAACGCTCGCGGTGTCGGCTGTGATCACCGATCCGCCTGCATGGTTATGGTTGTCCTGAAGAGAATGGTTCATGTTAGTATTTCATCCGTCCTGAAAATACCGTGACTCTGGATACCTTCTGTCGTCTCATTGCGACCGTTTTTTGAGGAAGGCGCTAACGGGTTGGCTGACATACAGAGGCAGGATGCCTGCTGATTGTCAGGCGCCGATTGAAACTTGGTGGATGCGTGCCTGTAACAAAGAATATTGAAATAGAAACGAAGGGCCTGCACAGTCTGGGCAGGCCCTTCATCGTATCTTGCGTCGCTACCTCATGCCCTCAAGGATGCTTAACCCGCAAGCTCCTGGAGCCTGCCAAGCGCATCTTCGGTTGTGATGGATTCGTGGGCGATGAACATGTAGTTCGTCACGGCTGCGTTGTAGGCGTCCTCGCCTGCGCCTGCGGTCGCATCTTTGACTGTTATGACCGCGTAGCCCCGTTCCTCGGCATCGCGCAGGTGGGACTCGACACACAGGTTGGCGGACATGCCAGCCAGTATGATGGTGTCGATGCCTCGTTTGCGAAGCTGAATGTCCACATCGCTGGTGTGGAATCCGCTGAGGTTCTTGTGAGGAGCGCACAATATCGTGTCGTCATCGGGCACGAGATCGGGGTGAAATTCGGAACCCCACTTGCCGGTCTCGAACATTCTTCGCTCGAACATCACGGTGTCGATGAAGTTGTTGTTCTGCCAGGCTGCATACTCTTTGTCATAGTAATGTGGGACATACACCACGTCGATACCAGCGGATCTTGCGGCAGCTATCAGGCCCTTGAGCCTGTTGACCACATCGTTTTTCACCACCAACTCACCCACCAGGTCCCAAACTACGCCACCCTCCGACAAAAAGTCGTTCTGCGGGTCGATAATAACAAGCGCTGTTCTGTCTGCATCGAGCGTCATAGAGTTCTCCCTCCAACTATTGAATAATAGCTCCCCCGTCGAATTCGGTGAGTCTACCATGTTGAAATCAACGAATCAACGATAGCGAATGGCAGATGCTTTGCCGAGTTCAATTGGCTTAGATGCAGGCTGATCGAGATTCGATGCGTGATGGGGGATTTTGCTTCGTCGCTCACATCGGGGCGGCGACGAAACGGCATACTCAACTGAGGGAGGAATAGGGGGGCGCCCACGCGATATTGGAGACAATGCGATCAGAGGTTGCGGAGTCTCCGACGTCGGTAGCCGGTGATGATCAGAACCAAGGCCGCGCCCACCAGAAGAATGACCCCGAGGTTGTTGAGCGGCCGGCTACCCAGGTTCGCGTTAATAACCCCGGTGGAGCGAAACACCACACCTGACAGCATCAAGAAAACCGGCAAACTCACGTCCCGATCATTGGTCAACCGAGCGCCCGCAACTAGCGCTGCGGCCCCGACCAGGCCGGCGATAACCGGGGGCCAAAACATCCAGTGGGCGAAATCGAGACCAACCATGACCGGGACCAGGTACACTGATTCTTCTATCATTGCGCCGAGGTCTCTATTGGGCCAGTCGGTGAACCAGAAACCGGAACTCCCTAGAAGAACTGTCAGGGCAAAGGCCCAGCACCATGTCAGGAGCAAAAAGGAGGATCGAAGGCCCGGACGTGTGTCAGTCAAAACCAGCGTGATTGCGATCCAGGGCAGCAGTCCAGACGTGATCGCCAACAGTCCGACCTCAGGAAAGTTCGGGCCTACGGTGATGCCGAAATACCCCAGGGACCGCACCGTAAAGGCGAGGGCCATTCCTGGCAGCAGAAGCAACAATCCCGCAACGGAGGTGAGCCAGAACCGGGTGGTTGGTGTCCATGAATACCATCTGGCCAGCCATCTCGAGTTTGCCCAATCTGGAAACAACTTGTTTCGCAAACGGACCAGACCGACAGACAGAACAATCGACGGCAAGGCGAACAGTAGGCTTCCGATAACGCTCCAGTTCAGAGCGAATAGCAATCGAGACAGAATGTCCATGCCCTCGTGATTTGTGCCGAGGAGATGCCGTGCGCTGGGAGCAGCCAGTCGAGCCGAACCGTCCGGTGACAGAGGCCCGAAGGGGGCCATTATCGGACCGATTAGCGCAATGAACAGCAGCAGGAAGATCAGGCCATTGCCGATGAAACTCCCGTTTAGTCCGCGTTGGTTTCCACGAACTAATCTGCCTTCTTCGATGCGCCACATCAGGTCTTGAGGAATTCCGAATAGCCAACGATACAAAAACGCCAGATGAGTTCTGAACGATCTTGGAGCATCTGAGCCTGGATCGTTCAGATGCTCCCATGTGTCGCTGCGAATCTCCATCTGCCGACTTTTGGCGACGTCGTCGGGCAGGCCACGAGTGTAAACTCGCGCCCACCAGTTCGGCAGCCAACCAGAGATTTTCACAAACATGCCCATCAGGTCATCAATCTGCTTGTCTGTGCGTCGGCGACAGTCGGCTTGGGCGTGGCAGTGATCTGTTCAGACTTCGCTAGCGCTTGCTCGCCTGCCAGAGTCAGTTCGTAGAGGCGCCGTCTGGGTCGTCCTT
>JASLRP010000342.1 GCA_030743915.1 SAR202 cluster bacterium
GGCAACGAATCGTGCCACGCCTCAGGACTCCATCGCGCTGAGATGACAATGGACCAGGACCTCGGAATTGTAATCGACGTTATCCACGCAGGCATTGTAATTGATCATCCAAGCGCTGGCATTAAGGGACGCACCCGTGGAGTTCTGTCGTCTCCAGACCTGTCCGCAGGAGTTGAATTCAAAGGCAAAGTCAAGGGGAGAGCTACTTGCGTAGGCGGCTCGGCGAATCCGTGTGGGACTGTTGATGTCGAGTTGCAGACCAGAGTGTCGCTGTTGGCCCCTGACGGCAAGAAGAAAATTGGCGAGATGGCGATCTCTCAGCACGGAATAATTATCTTCACCGGCCACGGAGACGCGCTCTGGACTGATCATACCTGGGACGGCGTTGTCAGCCTGAGGAAGTGTATTTCACCCCTGTGCGGTGGCTACTAATCAGATGTGTAACTTTTGTGTAACCTCACAAAAGTTACATTGCGGAGCCCAGCGTCAGAGGGTAGTATGGCCTGTAAGTCAAGGCTGGGCTTGAATCGCTGTGACGGGGCGGATAGTTGTCCAATGCACCGATATTCGAAGTCAGCCGCTAACGGGCTATCGAATAAGTGAACTGGATTGGTGTGTGCCTAATGACAATATCCGAAACATCTCCTCAGACCGAACCGACAATAACCGAGGAGTTCGACGTTCTCATCGTCGGGGCCGGCATATCCGGCGTCGGTGGGGCCTACCATCTGACCAAGCAATGCCCAGGTAAAAGCTTCGTTGTGCTGGAGGGACTGGACAGCTTCGGCGGCACGTGGTGGATGCACCGCTACCCCGGCATCCGCTCCGACAGCGACCTCCACACCTTTGGCTATCGGTTCAAGCCGTGGACAGGGCCGCCCATCGCGACCGCCGAGGAAATCCTCAGTTACATGGGCGATGTGATCGAAGAAAACGACCTTGCGCGCTACATTCGGTACAACCACAAGATCACATCAGCGCAATGGTCCAGTGAGGATAACCTCTGGACCATCACGGCCACCCGCACGGACACGGGGGAGCAGAAGTTCTTCACTGCCAACTTCCTCTGGATGTGCCAAGGCTACTATCGCCACTCGGAGGGCTACACGCCCGAATGGCCCGGCATGGATCGGTACCAGGGCAAGATCGTGCATCCGCAAACTTGGCCGGAGGACCTGGAGTACGCAGGCAAGAACGTCATCGTAATCGGCTCGGGCGCGACGACGGCAACCGTCGTGCCTGCGATAGCGGCGGATTGCGAGCATGTCACTGTCCTGCAACGCTCGCCCACCTATTTCAGGCCCGGTCGCAACCGAGATGAACTCGCCGAGACGCTGCGCGAACTGGATATAGATGAAGAGTGGATTCACGAGATCGTGCGGCGGAAGATACTGCACGACCAGGCCATCTTCACCCAACGCTCCTTCGAGGAGCCGGAGAAGGTGAAGCAGGAGATGCTCGACGGCGTGCGCGCCCATCTCAGCCCCGACTACGACATGGCCAATTTCACGCCCACGTATCGCCCCTGGCGTCAGCGCATCGCATTCGTCCCGGACGCCGACCTCTTCAAGGGCATTGAGTCCGGCAAAGCGTCCGTCGTCACAGACGAGATCGACACGTTCACGGAAAAGGGCATCCTGCTGAAGTCCGGCAAGGAACTTGAAGGCGACATCATCATTACCGCCACCGGATTCAACATGAGCGTGCTGGGAGACATCGACTTCGAGATCGACAGCAAGCCCCTCGACTTCTCCGACACCGTTACCTATCGAGGCATGATGTTCACTGGCGTGCCGAACATGCTCTGGGTGTTCGGATACTTCCGCGCAAGCTGGACGCTGCGTTCGGACCTGCTATCGGACTTCGTCTGCCGACTGCTGGCTCACATGGAAGAAATAGAATCAAAGCGAGTCAACGTCCAGTTACGACCAGAAGACAAGGACATGGAACTCCTGGACTGGATCGATCCCGAAAACTTCAACCCCGGATACCTCATGCGAGCCATGCCTCTCCTGCCCAAACGAGGCGACAAACGCGAGTGGCAGCACACCCAGGACTACTGGCGCGAAAAGGACGAAATCCCCGCCATAGACCTCGACGGCTCGGAGTTCCTGTACGGGTGAGGCGAGGTATCAGGATTTCAGATATCAGGCGTCAGGGTAGTCATCCTGAGCATACGTAAATCATCTGGCCGCGAGAGAAATGGCGGTCAGATGATATTTGCCGCTCAGCATGGCATGATATGGAGACCGAACGCATCAAATGATCGATTCCGAACGGAAAGGTAGGAACCATGAAGTTTGCGATCACCCTTGAAACTGATGAAGATGGATTCGTGGTTGTAAGCTGTCCGGCGTTACCTGGATGCCACTCTCAAGGAACAACCAGAGACGAGGCCATCGCCAACATAAAAGAGGCTATTGAGGGCTTCGTAATGAGCATGCGAAAGTACGGCGAACCGATACCTTCAATAGATGAGGTGCAAGAAATCGAGGTAGCCGTGTAGTGTCCCGAATACCGGTTATCTCCGGGGATGATTTCGTGAGGGCGGTGCGCCAGATCGGCTATGTATGGGACCATACTCAAGGCAGCCACATGATCCTTGTGCACCCGTCACGCACGCGGCTGTCTGTTCCGAGACATAGAGAGCTGGGACGCGGACTCTTGAGGAGACTGATAAGAGAGGCAGGACTTACCAGAGAGGAATTTGCCGACCTTATTCGATGACCGGGTGGTGGGCAACCCATGTTGATTGATCACGCTGCTTGATACTCCAGTATCAATCTGCCGACGAAGTTGATACGAATCGCCAGATTTGCATCAACCGTTGGGTAATTCAGTATTTAGAGTATGTTGGCTACTGATCTGAATCCTCTAATTGAGATGCTTCTTCCTCGGCTTCGATGAGCGGATCGAACCACGTCCATATTTCTTCAAGTGTCGTGAAGTTGCGTGGGACAGGATTTCTCTCATTTCGAAGGGCTTCTTCCGCAGTGGAGGGGTGAATCTTGTGCATGTAAACCTCAGCCGTTCGTCTTGGGGACAAGCCGAGTCGTGAATCAAAATAATCTGTACTGTAATCGTAGTGACCCGGATAAATGAACTTAGCCCAACGTTCGTACACAATATCTTCAGCTTGGATGTCTATGATCTCGAATTGTTCGAGGTTTCGATCGCCAGACGTTCCCCATGCTTCACTCATCAGTCGAATGGCTTCTACGTCGGTTTTAGGAACACTGTAACCAAACACAGTAACCAACCGCGAATGTTTCAGTGCGTCAGCAAATGCAGTCCATTCGGTTTTCATATACGGGTCAGCTGAATAGTTTTTCTGAGTAATGGGGAAAAGAAGTTTCGAGGGCGTAAACGGCAACTTGCACTTGCTACAATGGGTGCCTACTAACCCTTTACGCATATCACGCACACAATGACCAATACGAACATTACCGTGGAGATAGATACTCCAGGGTAACCGGGTCTTGGTGTGATTTCGCCAAAATGCATCGTACAGGAATGGATCCCAGTCGAAGGTGGCGATCACATCTTTGGGGCGTAGTGACATGACCAAATAGTCATATATTGTCGGTTCAGGCGGAAGCTTCATGCTTATGAAATACTCGGATACTCGACGTTCTATCTCGTTGATAATGTCAGATTGAGGATCTTTTTCGTAAAGCTTACTGTATACATCCTCGAAATTTTCACTATCAAATTCGATGGGTAACGACTGAACGATGTCTTCAAGTCCTACCACTTCGATGAAATCCAGCATCGAGGGTAATTTCTTACCGTTAGGTTCGGGGTTTTTCAATGATGAAGCGACGCTTGCGCCGGCACCCAAAATTACCAGATGAGATGGGTCAGAGTAGACTGGTTTGAGGGCATTTTCATTCATTCCACTGACCTTTTAATTTTAGTTGTGGCCGATCAGACGTCTATGTATTTGCAGCCCTCGTGAACTCAGAAACTGACCATTGCGCCACTGCTTCGCGTCATCCACAGGGTTGTAGCCGATGGCGTCTCGAGAATTCGAAATTTCTTAGAAACCTGTCTTAGAAATTCGGAGCCTGGGCAGTTCAGTCATTCCCCACAGTTATGACTACATTTCCTTTTTTGAGGCCTTTTTCGACATACTTGTGAGCTTCGGCAGTCTGTTCCAGAGGATAGCTTCTGTCAATGACGGATCTTATCTTTCCTGCCTCGATAAGCTCTTTGAGGAAAACAAGATTTTTGGTTCCTTCGGACGCCAGCCCGGTCGTTACTTTTTTTCTGCTCGTCATTGAAGTCCATAGCCCTCGAACCATCTGTGACAGCCCTGGAGTCGTCGAAATGTAGCGTCCATCTCGCTTCAGCGATCCTGCGCTACGGGAATACGAACTCTTGGCTGCCACATCAAAAATTACGTCATAGGTCTCACCGCTTTTTGTGAAATCCTCTTGTGTGTAGTCAATGACCTGGTCTGCTCCTATCTCGCGCAGCATACCCAGTTTCTCGGCGCTGTCCACGCCTGTCACTTCTGTTCCCAGGTGCTTAGCAAGTTGCACAGCATAGGCGCCGATACTTCCGGAAGCTCCGTTGATGAGAACTTTCTCTCCGCTCTGGATATTCGCTTTTCTGAGGAAATGCAGCGCAACGAGTCCGCCTGTAGGAACGGTGGCGGCTTCCTCATAGGTCATGTTGATCGGTTTTATTGCCAGCGCTCTTCCTTCAGGCAGACATTTATACTCGGCATAAGCGCCCAAACCAGCGCCCGTGGTCGCGAAAACCTGGTCACCCACTTTAACCTGGGTCACATCCTTGCCCACTGCCTCGACATCTCCTGCCAACTCCTGCCCCAGGATTGGTCTTCTTGGCTTTGTGAGGCCAAAGATTATCCGCGCGGGCAGCCAGAACAGGATTGGAATTCTGAAACCTCTTATTTCACAGTCGCCGGCTGTCACTGTTGCCGCGCGCACTCTAATCAGCGCTTCGTTGTTCTTGGGAGTTGGCTTTTCTACTTCTTGGAATTGAAGAACGTCCGGCGGTCCGTATTTTGTGAATACGATGGCCTTCATTTGGTTTCCTCCCAAATCGTTGCAAGTTGAATCACAGCAGGTGAAGCTGCGTGAGACGGACCTACCGCCACTGCTCTGCGTTGTCCTGGGGGTTGTAGCCGATGGCATCCCGAGAGTTCGAGATGTCCCAGATTCGCCATTTGTTGTTGGAGACTCCGTAGAAGATTCCGAACTTTATCTCTGGCGGCGCTTCGATACAGCGGTCAACCAGGTGGACCAGGTCTCGGTGGGTCAGGAGGGTGGCGAAGTGACGCACCGACAGCGGACGGCTCTGACGGTTCAGCGTCCCGATGCGCAGGCAGATGACCGACAGGCCGTGACGGTCTGAGTAGTACCGACCCGCCGCCTCTCCGAATGCCTTGCCGATGCCGTAGTCTCCGTCCGGGCGGATGGGCATGGACGTTGTGACGTAGGGAATGTTGTCCGGGTCGAGACCTCCGTACTGGCCCGCGACGATGGCCGAGTATGGGTAGTCGTCCTCGTAGTTGCCTGACGCGTGGTTGGAGCTGGCGAAGATCACCCGCTTGACGCCCGCCCGTTTCGATGCCTCCATCGCGTTGTGAGTCGAGGTCAGGTTGTTCTGATGCACGATTTCCCACGGGGTGTCGTCGCTGGGCACGCTGGCCAGGTCGATCACCGTGTCGATGCCCTCGTAGGCGGGCAGAACGGCGTCGAGGTCGGTGGTGTCGGCCACCAGGCAATTGAAACCCTCGATTGCCACTCGGTCCACGCCGCTGAGATCGTGATCGTCCTTGAGTCCGTCCCTCAGAACGCTGCCCACCAGCCCTGCCGCTCCTGTAATCAGAACCTTTTTCTTGTCTGTCATAACTTCTCCGAAACAGCTTTCAGCCATCAGCATTCAGCTTTTGTGTTGGTTTGAGTTCTCCTGGGGATTATAATGTCTGCGCCCAGAGTTAGCATTTAGGAAACTGGAGATCAAAGCATGACCGAATGGACAATGGACCGATGGAAGTATTTCGACATTACTCACCGCTTTCACGTGGTCTGCAATCCCACGAGCCTTGCCAAGATAGAGGAGCTTATCGGGTTGTTCAGACTGAAGCCTGGTAGTTCGGTCCTGGATATCGCCTGCGGCAAGGCCGAGATGCTGGTGAGGCTGGCCGAAGCCTACGACATTCGGGGCGTCGGTGTTGACTTGTCTCCCTACGCCGTCAGGGACGCTGAGGAGTTGAAACGCCGACGCGTTCCTGACTCCGACCTGGAATTCGTCACCGCGAACGGAGCCGATTTTCACGCAGAAAATACAAATAATTTCGACCTCGCCATGTGCATCGGCGCTTCGTGGATTTGGGACGGTCACCGGGGCACTCTCAAGGCCATGATGGATATGACGAAGCCCGGCGGGATAGTGGCTGTGGGCGAGCCGTTCTTCACCCAGGAGCCGTCCGAAGAATATCTGGTCGCCGAAGATTTCAGTCGCGACGATTTCAGCACTCACTACGGCAACATCCAGATTGCCGAAGAGGAGGGCTTCGCTCCCTTATACACGATGGTGAGCAATCAGGACGACTGGGACCGCTACGAGACTCTGCAGTGGATGGCGGTGGACGAGTTCGCCCAAAACAACCCCGACGACCCGGACCTGACTGAGATAAAGACGCGGAACGCAGAGTCGCGTGAAATATACCTGAAGTGGGGCCGTGACGGGTTCAACTGGGCCATCTACCTGTTTCGAAAACCGGCATAAGATATGACCGATAATCAGACGTCTCCCCAGGCCCTTTCGGACATTCGCGTTCTGGACTTTACCCACTACATCTCGGGGCCTTGCTGCACGAAGATGCTGGCCGACTACGGCGCGGAAGTCCTGAAGGTCGAGCGTCCCGACGGCGGCGATATGGCCCGAGGGTCAGGGCCGTTTCCTGACGACGACCCTCATCATGAAAAAAGCGGCCTGTTCCTGCACCTCAACACCAACAAGCGCGGCATAACTCTCAACTTGAGGTCTGCCGAGGGCCAGCAGATTATTCGGCAGTTGGTCAGAGAGGTTGACGTGGTGGTGGAGAGCTTCCGGCCCGGTGTTATGGCTCGTCTCGGCTTGGACTACGATTCTCTTCGAGACATGAATCCAAGAATTGTGATGACCTCCATCTCCAACTTCGGACAGTCGGGGCCGTACCGCGACTACAAAGGCTCGGAGATCGCCTTCTACGGCATGGGAGGCGAGATGTTCACCACCGGAGTCGATGAGCGGGAGCCTCTCAGGATGGGCGGTGACGTGATCCAGTTCCAGGCAGGGGCGACCGCCGCTGTCGCCACGATGGGGGCCGTGTTCGCGGCCCGACTCCAGAACATCAGCCAGCAGGTTGACGTGTCCATCATGGAGACTCAGATCGGCTCGATCGACCGCAGAATGCCATTGCTCATAGCCTATCAATACACCGGCGAGACCAGCGGACGCGAGCCTCTGAACAGCGCTGGAGGTTATCCCGGCGGATTCTATCCCTGCCTGGATGGCTATGTGGAGATCACCGGAGGCAGGGTATATTTTCCAAGAATAGTGAAAATGCTGGGCGAGCCGGAATTTCTGAAAGAACCCAGATGGTATCAACCCGGCGCCCAGCAGGATGACGATCTCAAGGCAGAGTTCGAGGAGTTTTTCTACCCCTGGATTCTCTCCCGCACCAAGCAGGAGGTGTGGATGGCCGCTCAGGAGGCGCGGGTCCTCAGTGGCCCCTTGAACACGATAGAAGACCTTCAAAACGACTCCAACTTCATAGATCGCGGCGCGTTCGCCGAGATTGAACATCCGGCGGCAGGCACGCTCCAGTATCCAGGGAGGCCGTTTATCATGGAGAAAACCCCCTGGTCCATACGACGCCCCGCGCCATTATTGGGCCAGCACAACCGCGAAGTGTTGACCGGCCTCGGTTACAGTGACGACGAAATTGTGTTCCTGCGACAGCAAGGTGTCATATAACATGCAGAAACTTCCGCTGGATGGCATACGAGTCCTGGATATCACTGTGGTGTGGGCCGGGCCATATTGCACATCGTTCCTGGCAGACCTGGGAGCCGAGGTAATTCGCGTCGAGTCCACCGCCAAATTCCCGCCCCCGCCGACCCGCGGCGTCACGCCTCGCCCCTCCGAGGAACTTATCAAGAACATCGGCCTTGCCGGCGGCGGGCTTCCCGATCGCGTACCCGGCGCTCGACCGTGGAACCGCGTTCCGGCGTTCAACGCTCACGCCCGCAACAAAAAGAGCATGACCGTTGACCTCCTCAAGCCTGACGGCCTCGAAATCTTCAAGCGGCTGGTCAAGATCAGCGACGTGTTTGTGGAGAACAACCCCCCTGGAACGATGGACAAGCTGGGCATATCCTACGATATGCTCAAAGAGCATAATCCCAAGATCATCATGCTGAGGATGCCCGCCTATGGCAGCACGGGCCCGTACAAAGATTTCCGAGGTTTTGGGCTGCACATGGAGAGCGTCGTGGGCCACGGTTTGCAGAGAGGCTATCGAGACATGGACCCCACCAGCAACACCTCGGTGCTGATGGCCGATGCCGCCGGAGGCGCCCAGGCGGCCTTCGCAGCGCTGGCCGCTCTCTATCATCGCAACCGCACTGGCGAGGGACAGCTTGTCGAACTGCCCCAGGCCGAGAACATCATACCGTTTCTGGGCGGCAGCTTTATGGACTATTCGATGAACGGTCGCAATGCTTCCACCATCGGCAATCGACACCGTGATGCCATTCAAGGATGCTATCCGTGCCTAGGTGAGGACCGATGGGTCGTTATCACCATTGCCGACGACTCGGAGTGGAGGGCCTTTATTGAGGTCCTGGGCTACCCGGACTGGGCGATGAGCGAGGACTTCACAGACCACATCAGCCGATATCGAAATCACGATGCGCTGGACGAATATATCGCAGAGTGGACATCTCGATGGGACCACAGGGAAGTGATGGAGCTGTTGCAGTCGGTGGGCGTTGCGGCAGGGCCTGTTCTCGATCAGAAGGACGCATACGAAGACCCGCACCTGAACAGTCGAGGCGCCTTCGAGGAGGCTTACCAGGAGGACACGGGGACTCATATGTATCCGGGCGCCCCTTACAAGATGTCCGAGTCTCCCATCCAGATACGGCGTGGCCCTGTCCGCATGGGCGAGGACAACGAGTACGTGTATAAGACCCTTCTGCAAGTATCCGACGAGGAGTACGCAGACCTGGAACGCGCCGGCCACATCGGCATGGATTTCCAGGAGGACGTTTCGTGACGGATAAGGGCGATCGCCATGCTGAACGGAGTGAAGCATCTGGCCGCCTGTGAACCAACCATTGCCTTACTGACACGAGATTCTTCGAGGCCCCTCTCAGAGCGGCGCGCCTTGAAACCTGATTGCCTGAACCCTGAACCCCTTTCCTGAAAGGAACCCACATGACCAATTCGAAACAATCGGAATCTGAAATAATCCTGGAACTGGCAAAGGAGCGCGGCGCGCTCCTGTTCGGTGAGTTCAAGCTCTCCGCCGGGGGGACCAGCAGTTACTACTTCGACGGACGGATAATCACTCTGGACCCGGAGGCAGGCTACCACGTCGCGAAGGCCATCCTTCCCATACTCAAGGAGTGTGACGCTCAGGCCATCGCAGGGCCGACGCTGGGAGCAGACCCAATAGTGTCCTCGGTGTCGGTGGTCAGTCACGTGGAGGGCCACCCCGTGCCCGGCCTCATTGTTCGCAAGGAGGCCAAGGAACACGGCGGAAAGCGCGCCATCGAAGGCCCGATGGCCGACCTGGGAGAACGCGCCCGAATCGCCGTTGTGGACGACGCCTGCACCACGGCAAGCAGCCTGTTCCTCGCCATCGACGCTGTGGAGGCGGCAGGTCATCAGGTGGTCAAGGTCATCACCATCCTGGACCGCAACGAGGGAGGCAGCGACAAGCTGCGCGACCGGGGCTACGACTTCGTCGCGCTCCTATCAGCCAACGAAAAGGGCGAGATCATCCCTCTGAACTAACAGCAACTCGATACACTCCCTCACCTCGGTTGTCGCCAACAATTACAGGGATGAAAGAGCAAGGTCGCCATGCTGAGCCTAGGCGAAACACCTGATCGCGAGTGGAACAACCATTGTCGTGCTTGCGACCAGATCTTCACGGTGGTTCAGAATGGCAGATTATTCGAGCCCTCTCCATGCTGAACGACGCCATATCTGGAGAGAGGATTGACGGCTGTAAGCTGATTGCTGATAGCTTTATCAACGGAAAGGTCGATGCCGCAAACTGAAAACGTGGACGTTCTGATCGTGGGATCCGGGCCTGCCGGGATGTCCACCGCTCTGCATCTGATAGATGCCGATAGGAGTTGGACAGGCAGGACCGTGGTGGTTGATCGGGCAGTCCACCCGCGAGACAAGCTCTGCGGCGGAGGGATAACCGGCGATGGTGACCGCGTACTCGAAGGTCTGGGCCTTCGTTATGACGGCCCGCAGGTTCTGGTCCAGGAACTGGAATTAATCTACCGGAGCCATAACCACAGCATGAATGGGGATCCTGTTTTTCGTGTTGTGCGGCGTAACGAGTTCGATCACTGGTTGGCGAAACTCGGTCAAAAACAAGGCCTGGAGCTAAGACAGGGCGAAGCGGTCACCAGCGTCGTTCCCAAGAGAGACCACATTGAGGTCGTCACCGACCGAGCGGTGTTTCACGCCAAGGTTGTGGTTGCCGCCGACGGCTCCAATAGCACGGTGTTGAAAGAACTAAAGTGGAATCGCACGGCAGGGCAGGCTCGCCTTCTGGAAGTGTTGACGTCCGAAACCCCGGATACCCGCGCCTTTCAAGATGGCGTGGCGATGTTCGATTTCAGCCAGGCAGGGGCAGGACTCCAGGGCTACTACTGGGAGTTTCCAAGCATGATCGGCGACCAGGCGTTCCTCAATCGGGGCGTGTTCGACAGTCGAGTGCAGTCGCGGCGCCCGAGAGCGGCGCTGAAACAGGTCCTGTCCGAATCGTTTGCTAACCGAGGCCGCGATCTGGCTGACTTTTCACTAAAGGGCCATCCCATCAGATGGTTCCAAAGCGACTCTCCGGTGTCGGCGCCCAGAATTCTGCTGGCCGGAGACTCAGCAGGCGTGGACCCATTCCTGGGCGAAGGGATATCGTATGCTCTGGGGTACGGACAGGTCGCCGCAGATGCAATCGTCGATGCCTTCGCAAGGAACGATCTCAGCTTTGTTGGCTATGCAGACCGTATTCAGGCCCATCCATTGCTGTCAGGGCTGAAGACTCGAGTCGCCCTGGCCAAGCTCATATACTGGCCGAGAATGGTCTGGCAACAGGAACTGGCGTGGCGGCTGTCATCAATGATTCTTAGCGGCTTTCAGAGGTATCGGCGAGGTTTCGGGACCAGGACCTCTACAGGCTGAGAGTCAGAAGCAGGACCATGTAGAAAAGCGCGGCGACGGTGGTATAGGTCCCCAGTCTTTGGAATCCAGGCCCGCCGCGTATCCTCAGAGCCGCGGTTGGGATAAACACCACCGCGAAAGGGGCCATGTACATTGGAATGGTCCCATTGATGAAGGCTCCGGCAACCAGAATTGTCAGCGCCACAGTCACGATTCGAAGGCACGCGACCGTCCAGCCGATCCCCACGGTGGTGGCGAAGTTGGTGTCGGTGCTCGAATCGACTTCGAAGTCGCGCAGCTGTTGAGCCAGTTGTCCTGACAGCGAGGCCAGGAAGTTGACGCCCAACAGGGCAAAGTCGAGCTGTGTCCACTCGGCTTTGATGAGTATCAGACAGCTAAGGTATGAGAAGGTCTGGACGAACAGCGCATGGGTGATTAGATCAAGGCCGGGCCGGGATTTCAGGCGAAAAGGCGGGGCCGAGTATGCCCACATCACGAACAGAGAGACTCCAAATATCACTCCGCCCCGAAGGCCGAATTGAGTGAAGGAGAGCAGGAAAAGCAAACCGATGGTCAGGAAACCCGCCTTCGCCACCCTCGGCGAGACGGGGTGATTGACGAAAACATTGTGATGCACTTTGGTTTCGTCGTGGGAGTCGAAGGGGGCATCGAAATAGTCGTTGACTGCGTATCCCAGCCAGTACATGCCCGCCATTGCCAGAGATAGGAAGAAAGTCTGAAGGCTGATGGCGTCGTGAAGATAGAACGCCATGACGCAGATCATAAACGTCACGCCCCAGGCGTCGATCCGATTCATCAACGACACGAACAGGGTTTTGGCCAAAGCCGAGTCTGGGCTTTCAGGGGCCTGCGTTGTATTCAATCGCTTCCGATCATGCCGTTGATTTTGGATTGCGTCAAAAGGGTTGTCCGTATCTGCTACGTTCTCAAAGGACGGCCCGGATGGTGTCATGTGAGCTTCAACCCTTCATGAGTTCGTTGCATGTTACAGGATATCCTAAACTCTTCCAACAATTCCAAGATTTGTGCAAAACGTTTTTGGCGGTCATGAGACAGGCCACGGAATCTGTTGCGCTCATGCCATCAGGCGACTGACTGGCGCAACTCGCAATGCTGGACAAAAGGCAGCAGGTCGGGTGCAACGTTGATGGTCTGGATACCCGCGCCCTTTTGGACAGATGAATTGTGGGTCATGGGCTGCGGCCCGTTTCGAGAATGAAGCGCGAATTGCTTCAGCAACGAAGGTTACTATACCACATCCCACTGGCGAGGCGATTTTCAGCCAGGCCACAGCGGGTGCGTAGGGGAGTTCAAGGGTTATTTTCCTGCCGCCCAATGGTCAGCAGCCCCGTTCAGGTGGCCGGATACCTCCAGACCTCTCCTGCCGGTTCCTCGTCGGATAGGGCGAACTGGGGCAGGGTGAGGCCGTTTTCCATGTCCATGAAGACGACGTTTACCCGCTTGCCGATGGCGACGTTCTCCTCGTCTTCGGGTTCCATGTTCTCGTTAAGCAAGTTTGCCGTTATGCGCAGTCCGTCGTTCTCGGTCGGCGCTCCGCTCTGCTCGTCGAGTTCGACCAGCACAGCCGCGTATGGCGTCCAGTCGCGGAATCCCGGCAGGATGGCGTGGGGGATGATCTGGTAGCTGTAGATCGTGCCCTTTCCGCTTACCTCGTGCCATTCTGATTGCATGGACGAACACCACGGACACGAGGCCCCCGGCTCTCCTCTGAGCAGGCCGCATTCCAGGCATTTTTTGACCACGAGCTTGTGTTCTTTGGCCGCTTCGAAATAGCCAAAGTATTCGGAGTCCTGCTCGATTATGTTGAGCAGTTGATCTTTGTATTCATAGACTGGCATGGAGCTATCTCCTCAGAATCAGGGCGCTGCCCGTTGCCGGTGAAGCCCATCCCATATTCATAGTGACGTTGACGTCCTGGACCTGCCGGCAGCCGCCCTCGGAGTAATCGTAGGTATGGTTGCCGTTCTGCCAATCCGGGCAGTAATCGTCCACCATTCCCCTGAGCTGGCGGGTGTTCTCGATGACCATGTTCATGCCGTGAGTGTACGCTTCGCACAGGTGGCCGCCGCTGGTGTTGTTGGGCCGCTTGTCTCCCAGATTGACTATCCCGGACTTTATGTAGTCCTTGCCCTCGCCCGGCCCGCAGAATCCGTAAGCCTCGAACTGGAGGACGACGGTGTAGGTGAAGGCGTCGTAGCAGCCGGTCACGTCGATGTCGTCGTGGGACATGTCGGCAAGATCGAACAGCCTGGGGCCGGCGTAGTGCCCGGCGACCCTGGTGATGGGAGCGTGCTGGTAGTGGAAGTCTCCGCCGGGTTTGGTGCTTCGACCCTGGACCGCCCGGATGTACACGGGCTTCTGCTTCAGGTCCTTGGCTCGTTCTGCGGAGGTGACGATGATGCACGTGGCGTTGTCGGTCTCCAGACAGCAGTCAAGGAGGTGAGCGCAGGGCCTGACGATCCAGCGGGAGTTGACGACGTCATCGACGGTCACCCGCTGTTTCATCAGAGCTTTGGGGTTGTTGCTGGCGTGGTTGCTGTGAGCCACTTTGACTCGGGCCAGGTCCTCGCTGGTGACTCCGTACTCCATCATGTGCCGCGTGAAGCTGAAAGCGAAGCTCTGCACCGCGCTGGCAAGGCCGTATGGCCGGGTCGTGAGTCCAGAGCCTGAGACTGGCGCCGCCCTCGCTCCGGTGCCTCCGATGCGCACCTGGGAGTAGCCGTTCATGGAGCGGAATATCGCCACGGTCTCGCACATCCCAGCCTCGATTGCTCCGATTGCCAGGCCGATCAGCGCCTCGGTGCTGGAGCCTCCGCCGGAGCAGTCCATGTAGAAGTTGAGTTGCGCGCCCATGTCGTAGGCCAGCGTGCTCGAATTTACGGAGTCTCCGCCGTGGTAGCTCAACATCCCGTCGATGTCCTGCATCTTCAGTCCGGCGTCGGCTGTGGCGTTGCGAATGGCCTCGATGGCCAGCGCCCTGGTGCTGCGCCCGGAGCCGCGAGTATAGTCAGTCTCGCCGACTCCGACGATACTGTACTTATCTTTAAGAGTGCTTTCCATTTTCCGGTTCCTTTCGGGAGAATGACGCTTACGGGACGCGCGTCGAACCAATCAAGAAATGTCCAGGTCGGGCAGAATTATAGCATCATGAGTTGAATCAGAGTTATCTACTTGGTACGGATAAATATTGATGGGGTTACATAGGGTTGAAAATGTCGAGTATCAAAGGTTGGCCCAATAGACGAAAGGTTGGTGGGGTTGCACAATGAACCTGTGTTCCCACTTGTATTCATTCTCTGCGGCAAGAATGTGAACTTCTACTCTATACATACCGGGTGAGAGGACATCACCAATATGAATGTCGAAACCTGGCTTGACAACCCCATCTACAACAACTGCTATCCCAAACCAACTGGGTATACCAGACGCTGGAATGTTCACTCGTTGACTTGCATTTCCATCGTATCGCTCTATATGCGGGGTAGCGAGGAACACTCCTTGATCCGTATCGCCGCGGTAGATTGAAAAAGTCGCCATTGCATCTTCAACTGTCGAGCGGCGAATTTTCAATCGCTTCAAAAGTTTATTTTCTATCGGAGGATTAA
>JASLRP010000343.1 GCA_030743915.1 SAR202 cluster bacterium
GTAATTGCTCCTTTTCGTCCTGAGATAGCTTGACTATGTACTTCTTTTTCATCCCTACCTCCACTTATTGGACGTAGGTTAGCTAATTTTCACAATACCATCAATCTAGCTATGACAGAGCACTAGTCGTTCGGGACCTGAACACCTTTTTGAGCCAGTTTTCAGCAGACCTCCTGGCGCTGAGCAGCACGCCGCCGGTGCAGGGAGTGATCCGAGCCAGGGATAACGGTGGCATCGACCCGAAATCCAACGACCCATATGAAGTTTGGGTCAACCGGCTCACGCAAATATTCAAGGCCAATGCGCAGGAAAAGAAAGTCTATCAGCAACTCCGCTACATCAACGAACTTGGTGATGAGATGGTGCGGGTGGACTTCGAGAACGGCGCGGTGGACCTGGTTTCTGGAACGGACAGGCTCCAGAACAAAGGCAGCGCCTCATACTTCACTGACGCAACATCCCTTCGGACTGGCGAGATTGCCACTTCGCCGCTGAACCTGAACAAGGAGAACGGTCAGATCCAGGTCCCTCACGTTCCGGTCATTCGATTCAGCACGCCAATCCATGACGCAGAGGGCCGATTCCGAGGCGCGCTGGTTTCCAACGTGTACGCCGAATCGTTCCTGAGCAGGCTGACGACCGACGCTGGCCAGATCTACCTGTCGAATGAAGACGGCTCTTACATACTGAATCCGGACGCGAGCAAGACATTCGCGAGCCAGACAGGCAGTTCATTCGACGTGGACGACGACTTCTCCAGCATCCACGATATGCTGAGAGTGTCCGGCGATTCATCTATCGCCGCAGTGGACGGAGACCGAGGAGAGGTCATCGCGCTGCAGTCGGTGAACTTTGACCCTCGTTTGCCCGACCGACACTGGCTGTTGCTTCGGACCCTTCCCGAAAGTGACGTGATGGGGCCAATCAACACACTGGGCCTGATGATATTCGGTGTCGGCGCGTTGCTGATGGTCATCGTAATTCCCATGGCGCTGTGGATGTCTCGAAGCATCACATCGCCGCTGGTCAAGGTTGGCGAAACGGCCAGAGATCTGGCAGAGAGGGCAATTCCCGGACTGGTATCAGTCACCAGGGCCGTGGCCGAGGGAGACTTGACCCAGTCGACCGACCTCAAAATGAAGCCAGTCGACATCAAATCCGAGGACGAGATCGGCCAAATGGCGAACTCGTTCAACACCATGATCGAACAGCTTGAGATCGGCGGAAACAGCATCAACGATATGGTGAAAGGACTGGGCGAGACCATCGGACAGGTTGGCGCCACAGCAGGGAGTCTTGCCGTGGCCAGCAGCCAGCTTTCTGCCGCCGCAGACCAGGCAGGCAACGCAACCAACGGTATCGCTTCCAGCAGCCAGCAGATGGCATCTGGCGCCGAAACTCAGGCTCGAAGCGTGGATGAGACCAACACCGTCATAATGCAACTCTCGGGCGCCATAGATCAGATATCTCAGGGAAGCGAAGAACAGGCAACGGGCGTTAACCTGGCGACTGACATCGTCAATCAAGTGTCAGCAGCCACCGGAGAAGTGGCGCAGTATGCTCAAACTGCGGCCGATGGCTCAAGAGTGGCCGGAGAGACTGCTCAGAAGGGCGCCGAAATGGTTGGCCAGACTGTGCAGGGTATGGAGAAGATTAGCGTCGCCGTCAACGCCGCGTCTCGGCAGATCTCAGACCTGGGCACCCAGTCCGAAGAGATCGGAAAGATCGTTGCGGTCATTGATGACATCGCCGCCCAGACGAACCTGCTGGCTCTCAACGCGGCCATCGAAGCCGCCAGAGCCGGAGAACAGGGCCGTGGATTCGCCGTCGTCGCCGATGAAGTGAGAGGATTGGCCGAAAGGGTGTCCCAGGCAACCACAGAGATTGCGTCGCTCATCGACAGCATCCAAAAGGGCGTTAGCGAGTCGGTCAAAGCCGTCGAAGAAGGCACGGTGCAGGTTGATCAGGGCGTCAAACAGGCTGAGGAAGCTGGCGTTGCCCTTAACGAAATTCTGATCTCCGTCGGTTCCGTCGTTGAGCAGATCGAGCAGATCTCAGCGTCAGCAGAGGAGGTCAATGCGTCCAGTGAGGAGATGGTCAGCACGATCGAGAGCGTGAGCAACATCACCGAACGGAACACCGCAACCACTCAGGAAATGGCCGCCAACAGCCAGCAGGTGACCAAAGCCGTCGAGGGAATATCCTCCATTTCCGAGGAGAACAGCGCCTCCACTCAGGAGATGTCCGCGTCTGCTGAAGAGATTTCCGCGCAGGTGCAGGAGGTCGTCGCGTCGTCACAGTCCCTGGACCAGATGGCCCAGGAGCTTCAGACAGCGGTGTCGGCTTTCAAGCTGGGCAACTCGGCGTCGCCAGCCTAGTGACTGGCTAAATAAATTCGGAGAGTTGATTGCAGTTCAACTCATGAATGTATAATGTTTCCCTTTCGAGCAGGGGGCGGGTCTGAGGCCCGTCCCCTGTTGTTTCGTCTGCGTGTTGCTTCTGCCAGTTGCCTGCCGCTCAACTCTGGGTTACACAACAATGTCCACCCAGATAGCTATCGCTGCAGACGTCACAACGCCAGCAAGAATGTAGCGCAATAGCCGGGGTTTCGTTCTACGGCTGACCATCGCCCCCGCCTGAGCCGCCGGGACGGCGCCGCTCACCAGCGCCACAGCCAGAACCAACGGCACCTGGGCGGTGCCGAGTTTGCCGCTCAACCCGGCCAGGGCCGCGAACAGAATGATCCCCAGGTTGCTGCCGATCGCGAATCGAGTGGGAACTCGTAGAACGTACACCATCAGAGGGATCAGAATGAACGATCCGGCCTGTCCAACCAGGCCGCCAGTGAATCCAACCGCTGCGCCAAGAAACACCGCCAGCGGCGCGCTGAACGTCACGATGTCGGTCTCTTCATCTCCGGAAGGGCCAGGGGTCAGAAACAGGCCAGACGCGATCAGAGCCATCCCGGCGAATACTGCCAGCAAGGCGCCGTCCGGCACATTCGAAGAGACCACCGCTCCGACCAGGGCGAAAATCGCCACGCTGGCGCCCATGTAACCGACCAGACGCCACGACACGTAGCCAGAGGCGTGATGCCGGACAACGCCGGAAACGGCTCCGGCCAGTCCCTGGGTCATGGTGAGGCCCGTTATCTCCTTCACCGGAAGGGCGTCGAGGCCGACCGCCTGGGGCGCATACAGCAAAATCGGAGTGAGCAGAATCCCGCCGCCAAGACCCAGCAGTCCGGACAAGAAACCCGCCAAAAGACCGCTGACAAGCGTCAGCAAGACCATTGCACTCTCCAGGTGTGTTTGTGATGTCGAACGTTCCCAGTATCGACCGTCGTCGGATCACACTATAATCGGAGAGTCCCATAAGTTCAATTATGGAAGATTTATCCAGACATACAATAAAGTTATGTGTATTGAATTGCCGCAGGACACATACAACGTCCGCTTTGGCTAGGGGGGGCCGCACCCTTGTATCGGGCCTGCGTTGCCGTACGCGTGCTGCATCAGGGCTATGGCATCAAACAGCGTTATCGATCCGTCCCGGTCCAGATCGCTGAGTCTCAACTGTTCCGCGGTTGGGATTCTTCCCAAAAACGCGATCTGAAGATCTATCATGATGTCCAAAAAATCAACTGCGCCATCGCCATTCTGATCGCCGCACACACCCGGAGAAGTTGAAGGCGGCGGCGTTGAGCCGACCGAAATTATCGTCGGCGCGCGCCAGAACCCGGCATTGACCCGAAGATTCTGTCCTGTGGCGGCGCCTATGACGCTCTCCTGCGCCAGGGTGCCGCGCAACTTGAAATTGCTCCCCATCGCCTTGACGCTGGACGCGCCAAACGTTGAGGCTCGAAGCCGGTACGTCGAGCCGCTGGCCGTGGCCGAAACTTCAGCCTCCGGCAGTCTGGCCGCGGTCGGATCTGCCAGCGCAATCGGGAACTGCGCCCAGGCCGCCAGCGAAAAAGCCGCCACTGCGATCATCGCCACGCCGATAGGCCATCGGCGTTTATGTCTTAAGAATTTCATGTTACCCAAACTCATGTCACGGACCTCGGATGCTCTTTTGAGCGTGATGTTTTCCAATAGACACATCGTCTGATCCACGATCTATGGCTCGGTGTATTCATACTCGATAATCGCGCCTTTGAAGCGGATATTATCCGCCACCAATCCTACTTGGATAAAGTAACCGAACTTGGAGTTGTCCACGTTGGCGGCAGTCCCACTGATCGCTGCTGATGCGGACAACGTCGTATTAACCTCGCTGACGGTCGTAGTGCGGTTTCGTAGATGCGCAATCTGCACGTCGGAGGAACCGCCAAGGATGTCGCCCCGGTAGAGCCAGAAACGACCATCAGAACACACACCGTCACCATACTCAGATCCGCCGGCGCACGTGGCAGGTTCACCTTCCAACGCGCCGGAGCCGTAATAACCGAAAGACACGCGAGTTATCTTGGCTCCCTGGGGCAGATGCACTGGCGCGTTGAAATATTTTCTCGCGAGACTGCCCAACCCAATGTTGCGTAGCCCGACCTCGTTATTGGTGTATTCTTGATTGTGCTTTTCGGGGACAAAAGCGATGTGTGGAACCGCCAGGTAACCTTTCTTCGCGCCGAAGGTGAGCTTGCCGCCAACATGGACATTGCCGCCGACCTCGAGCGTGCCATCATCGCTCTTGAGAGAATTGGTCGTAAGCTCGCCGTTCACCAGAGCGTTGCCGGTGGAGTATATGCCGAATCCATTGGGATTGTTCGTCCTGCCCCACACTCCGATAGTGAGGTTGGACGTTTCGGTGTTCGACACGCCCACGACGCCCCCCGCAAGGTTGGCCCCACTGGTGTTCTCGCCGTACACTCCCATCGTCGAACCCTTGGTCGCCTTGCCGTACACACCCACAGCGTCTGTCGTTCCACTGTTAGTCTCGCCCATGACACCGTAAGTCTTGCCAGTGGAGGATGTCGTCAGTCCGCTGACACCCGTTGCGCCATCGCTGAGGCTGCCATTCTCGCCCAGCACCCCGGCTGTGGCGCCGCTTGTCCCGACGGCCTGCCCATAAACACCCGCTGCGGCGGCATTTGTTCCAGATGTTTGTCCGGTCACGCCTTTGGATCCGCCGAATTTGCCTTTGCCCATCACGCCGGATATGAACTGCGAATTGCTATCGGTCTCGAAAAATCCTCCAAAGTTGCTGGTAGATTGGCCGCGAACGCCAATGTTCGAGTTAGATTCGCCACGCACACCTATTCCTGCTGATGCTGTTCCCTTAACTCCGATGGAACCTGCGTGGCTTCTCAGGGTCACATCTCCCCACACCCCGAATGTGTCACCCTCACTCCCCTCTACGACCAACGACTTCTCCATTCGTCCAACTACAGCGGCAACGCCAGTTTTCGATGAGAATGAAGTTCCCAACACTCCATCACTGCTATTTGAGTGAAAGTAGCCGCCTTCACCAGTATTGGCCTCGCCCATGACCGCTATGCCACTGTCCGCATTGCCCCACAATCCGCGACCCGCCGCCGCGCTCCCTTTGATTGCAGAACCATCCCCGGTTGCGGTGCCCTTGACGCCAACGGAGTGAATGTTTTTGCTGAACGCCTGCCCCAGCACTCCAATACCCGCGCCGTTGGCTTTTCCAGCCTGCCCCCAGACGCCTATGGCACCATCCGATTCACTCTCACTTACACCCTTTACACCAACCGTGGCCCCAGAGGACGCCGACGCCTTGCCACGGATCGCCATCGAAAGATCGGACGCCTTGTCAGTTGCGACGTCGAACCCAATGGTCGCGCTGGTCAATAGAGTCTGAGCGCCGACCAGCGATTGGGCCGCCGCGGATTCTCCAGCCATCATGGCATAAGGAACACTGGTAATTACCTGTCTCGGGAATAGAGCGTCGTAATTGTTGCAGGTTGCCCCTGCCGTCTTGCAAACCCAGATTTGCAGGAACCCGCCTTTGCGCGAAGAGAACACCGTGTTGGAAATCGGCACGCCGTTTCCGCCCAGCAGTGTGTTGAACAGACCTCCATCGACGTCGATCTCGGGGTGCTGTTCATACGCGGGTGACCCGGATGGCCAAATCGGCGTCCCGCCAGAAGAGACTTCGAAGATCGCAAACCGCATGTTGTACTTGCCAGACAGCGGTTTGCCCGCCGTGTCCGCAAGCTCTCCCT
>JASLRP010000344.1 GCA_030743915.1 SAR202 cluster bacterium
AATCCAGGAAATGTCATCACAGCTTTGATTGTCTCCAACGTCGCTGGCAATTTCGCCAGCGGGATAGCGCCGGAGCTTGGAATGATCGCGCTGATCATCGAACTGATCGTGGTCGCCGTCGCTGTGTCGCACGGGCAGTCGGGGATGAACGCCTGTTGGGAACGTAAGGCGATGGTCGAAGCGCCCGCAATCTGAATTCTGAAAAACACGGAAACGAAGATTCCAAGAGGTCAACATGATACGTCCAGACAACAGACCGACGATACTCCTGGTGGATGAGAGTCCACGAGTCAGCTCGCTCATCCGCCGGACGCTGGAGGGGCACGGCTTCCAGTGCCTGGAGGCTGCGGACGACGCCGAAGCCGTGTACCAGGCCGAGGCCGCAAGGCCAGACCTTTTCCTGCTGGACATGGCGCTTGGAGGCAAGAACGCAGGCGGCCTGGAGGTCTGCAGCCGGGTGCGGGCATTGGGCCTGACCATGCCAGTCATCTATCTAACATCGGATGCCAAGGTGGAGTACCTGGACTACGGCCTGAAGATCGCAGGGCCAGGTTCGGACTTCGTGAGAAAGCGCCTGGACCGCCAACCGGCAGTCGCGCCTCAGTCCTATGAAGTGCCTGACGCCCAGGAACTGATGATCCGAATTCGCGCCAGACTCAGCGAAGGCTCGCAGCAGTTGGGCGTCGACCTCCGCATGGACAAGCGGCGCAGAAAAGTGGAGAGACGCGCCGATGACGGTTGGATGCCAGTGCGCCTGCAACCCCTGGAGTTTGAGGTCCTCAAGGCGCTGGTGGAGGCGGACGGAGTTGTGGTTGGGACATGGGAACTGTTTCAGACCGTGTTCAACGGAGGGAGCCTGGACCCGAACGAGTCATCCAACTCGGACCCTGAAAAATTCAGAAATCGTGTGTGGGTAGCCGTCTCCAACATCCGTCGGAAAATCGACCCATCGGGTGTTCACAAATACATTCACACCCACCACGGTATCGGCTATCGGTTCGACATGCCTGGTCAGGGATGATTGGCTTCGATGCTCTGGAGTTTTCAATCGCGAAAAAAGGACGTCAGCATTAAGATCACCTCACATCCACATCAATAACCCCCTCCCAGGAACGGCCACCGACATCGTCGCACACGCCGGTGGCCGTCATCACTTTGCGGGCTTCAGTGTGCGCCCACCAGGATTCGTCCTGCACATTCACCAGTCGGCAAATAATTGGCGGCGCTGACGTCACCCCGATCAGAGCAGAAACGTTCTCACCCCTCTTTCACCCTTCGGTTCACTCGCACGGGCGATGTCGATTCATCGGCGGCGCTCGATACTAGAGTCACGAATTAACCGAAAGGAACTAGGGCCATGAAGATCAGAAACACAAACAACCAACGAGGATTCACTCTCATCGAGCTTCTGGCAGTCATGGCCATCATCGGAATCCTGGCCGCCATCGTCGTCCCGGCAGTCTCGGGCACAAGAGAGGCCAGCACCGAGGCTGAGGTCAAAGAGGGCGCGTTCAGCGTATCCAGCGCAGCGGGCGACTTCTTCTCAGCCCAGAACTCCGGCGAGATCGTCGTCCCACTGACCAAGGCCATCAACGCCGATATCAACTCCAACTCCAGCACAACCGCTGAATACACCCAGAAAAAGAGCACCCGCTGGCCTGAGAAGTACCTCACAGGCACGACCGCGTCCATCGGAGCCTACGCCGAAGAGTTCCGCACCGCGACCACATCGCCCACTTCCAGAGTGCGCAGAGTCAACATCACAGACCTGGACGGCGCAGCCGTATCCCGCTCCACACTGATGACCAAGTACACAGCCATCGACTTCGGAGTGCTGACAGGAAGCGACACGACGGACGACAGGGCCAAGGCCTTCCTGACCAAAGAGCCCAAGGGCGTCGATAGCCTTAGCTCCAGCGAGTTCCACGACTTCCTGTGGCTGTTCAACAAGATCACATCTGCCAAAGGCTCAAGCGCAGACGACGGACGCAAAGTCGCAGTGTTCAAGCTGACCAAGGTGGAAGAAGACGAGTCCGGCTCGCCCAAGCAGGTTGTCCTCACATACGAGCAGATCTTCTAAACGAAATCCATTGAGCTTGGGGAAGGTGGGAGAAATTCCTACACCCGAAGTTTCACCCGAAGTATCACCCCTTCGAGTGATGCAGGACCGGATCATCAAGTCCATACTGAAATTAAGAAACAAACGAACGAACGGTTGGGAACCACACGAGGGGAGCATCAAATGAGGATCAGGAGCCTGAAAGACCAAAACGGATTTACACTGATTGAACTGATAGTAGTGATCGCAATACTGGGAGTGCTGGCAGCCATCGCGGTGCCCACAGTGAACAACTATCTGGGAAGCTCCAAAGAGCGCTCCTGGAACGCAGAACAGGACAGGATTCAGACAGCCGTTGACGCTTACATGAGCAGCCCTGGAAACACCCGAGCCCAAGGCAAGCCTCAGTTCCCAATCCTCGGAAAGGGACAGACCAGCCAGGACCACCTGAACGCGACCACAACGGCCAATCTTACAGACGACCAGAACCCGTTCAACGGAACAAGCACTGAATACTTCAACCCGCTGGCAGGACGCCAGGGCGCAGACCTCTCAGCAGCATGGAACGATGGAGACGATGACGGAGTCCGGGACATCGACGGTAGCTCACCCGATAGCTGGACCACGGTTCAGGTGACCAAGGGAAGCAAGACCTACTACGTGGACGCAAGGTACTACTTCATAGACTTCGAGGCTCTGGTGACCGAGGGATTCCTGGAAGCAGTTCCAGACTCGGCATCGGCAGACAACACGCCTGAGGGTTCCTCGACCACCTACAGCGGATCATACGGATGGTACCTGGATGCAGACGAGAAAGTGCAGTCGCTCTACAGCTTCCTGCCATCGACCCAAGGCTATGAAGGCGGAGTCTTCCCCTAGGCCGATAACCGGCTAACACAGCCCAACCTTTCGAGAGGCGTCTCCCACAACAGCGGGAGGCGCCTCTTGCTTTGTGCGGAAGCAAGATCGCATCTATTGTGCTTCTACGTGAGAAAGATGTGAAGATTCGAGCCATCGGCCTCTGGCCTGATGTGTATGTTTCAGCGCAAACCAAAGTGGATGCACGCCTGAAACGTGAGTGAACCCCAGGCGTTGACGGCGCTCCGAGGGAGATGATTCAATTCGATTCGCAGCGCCATACGTTCGCGCATGGGCATGAAGACGGGGCCGCTGGAGACGACGGGCAATGACGGGCAATGACGGGTCCAAAATTGATCTCAAATGCTTGGAGGCCACTCAATGGCAAAACTTCGTATCATTAATCCTCAGGCCACGACCATAATCGAGGCCGTAAAAGCAGCCCCGAGAGTCGACGGACTCAAAGGCAAGAGGGTCGGCCTGTACTGGAACATGAAGTCGGGCGGCGACGTGGCGCTGGAGCGCACAGCAACGCTCCTGGCTGAAAGGTATCCCAACACCGAATTCAGGAACATTGTTGGCTCGGTTGGAGCAATGCTGCGCCACGCCACAGCCGAGGACGCCGACAAGGTGGCCCGCGAATGCGACGTTGTGATCGGGACCACCAGCGATTGAGGATCCTGCACGTCGTGGCTTGTCCACGACATGGTGGAGTTCGAGAAGAGAGGCGTCCCGACAGTCTCCTGGACCTCTGAAGGATTCATCGAAGACGCGCTGCGCAGCGCCGAGAACTTTGGCATGCCCGCGCTGTCCATCGCGACAATGCCGCTGCCATTCACCAACCAGAGTCCCGAAGACATCACACAGCAGGTGGATGGTTCGATTGACGACGTGATCCGGGGGCTGACCACGGCCCCAGATAAGTCGCGGACGGTTGACGCCGGATTCACAATAGTTTCCGACGACCAACTGACCTTCGAAGGCTCCGACCTCCTGATGGCTATGGAGGACATGAATCGCCAGTTCATAGACTGGAAATGGAGCGATGGGTTCCCCCTCGTGCCGCCAACGCCTGAACGCGTCGAGCAGATGCTGGCCGGGACAAACAAGGCCCCGCAGGATGTCATCGCCCGCCTGGAGCCTGGATTTGGCATCGCCACGGTCGAAAAAATCGCGGCCAACGCCGTCATGGCAGGCTGTCGTCCCGAACACCTTCCCGTGGTGATTACCGCCGTTCAGTGCATCAGTGACCCGGTCATATACCTGCGCAACAAGGCCATGTCCACCGGGCCTCACGCGCCTCTCGTCATAGTGAACGGGCCTATCGCCAATCAGATTGGCATCAACGCCAAGGTTTGCGCGCTTGGCCCCGGTTCCGTGTCCTACGCCAACTCCGTGATTGGCCGCGCTCTGCGCCTGATCATGATGAACGTCGGCTTCACCTATCCGGGAGTGTCCGATATGGACACTATCGGCTCCCCCACCAAGTACAGCATGGTTGTCGCCGAGAACGAAGAGGAAAGCCCGTGGGACCCGTATCACGTCGAGATGGGTTTCGATGCTGAGGAGAGCACGGTCACGGTCCACTTCGTGTACGGCATATGCGAGCTTCACAACTTCCAGAGCTTTGAGGCCGACAAGCTGGTCCACGGGTTTGCGACCGCCGCCAAGAACCTGGTGCAGGTCCCCACGGGACACTGGCTGACCGGAAGGCGGGGCGATCCAAGATACAACACCGAAGAATTAGAGCGCCACTTCATGATGATCTGCCCGGAACACGCTCAGATATTCTCTCAGCAGGGCTGGGGCAAGAAGCGCATTCAAGAGGAGATGTACAAGCGAGCGAAAGTGGCCTTCAAAGACCTGATGCTCATTCACGAGCGAAAGGGCATGGAGATCGCGCATCCCGAGCTTCAATGGCTCTGGGACGCCCCTGAGACAATGGTCCCGGTAGTTGAGGGGCCTGAATGCTATCCGATGGCCGTCGTGGGAGCGTCGGCAGGTCGGGGCGCCTTCTTCTGGGGCGCCGGAAGCCCGGTCATCAAACCAATCGAGGCGTAGGGAGGCTCGAAACCAAGCGCGGAGCATAAGGCCGTCCAACTTAGGGTTTTCCAGATGACCGAATCATCGGCAATCCTCAGGAACGATCTTCGCTCACCAGGAGGCTATTATGGAACTTAATCCACCCATTGAACGATTGCATGTTGCGCTTACGGAAATGGTCGCGCTGGAAAAACGGATCATAAGGGCCATCAGCAGTCTTCTTGGCGACGTCTCAGCCCCTCCGGCGGCCCGGGATTTAATGTCCAGGCTTGAGAAGATGGCCCGCGTCCATTTGGACGCGCTGTGCGAGCGGATGCAGATCACGCCGGACGATGATTTGAGCGCGCATGCTGGGGTCAACGGCATATCGGCGAACCAGAGCCGGTTTGATGAGTTGCACCCTGTGTCGAGCGCGCTCGGAGTTGCTTACTCGATCGTGCAGGAGGCCGTCATTGGCTACTCGATCATTCAAACTATCGCAGTCCGGGTCGGAGATAGTTGGGTGACAGCCGACGAAGGCACTACCGCGCACATCGCGCGACAACACACCCAGGAGTATATGGAGGTCGTTGGCCAGATCACGGCATTGATCCATGAGGTTATCTTATGGGAGTTGGATCGCGACGGATCAGTTTGCCAATGCACGTGCCCGAGTTGCAGCATCGGGATATGCGTCGGCGCGGCTGCCAGCCGGTCTGTTCTCAGTGAGGCGTGGATTGCGTCCCGTCCACCGGTCGCGGAGCGCGGCGTCGAGTTGAAACCTCCCCGCCCTGGCAGCGCCGCCGCCGAAGCGGACTTCCTGAAGGGAGATGTTATCGTGGCCGTCGATGGCGAGAAAATCGACGCCCTGCCGACGATGCAGCGCGCCATTCGCGACCACGAGGTGGGCGATGAGATTGAGTTCACTGTCCGCCGCAAAGCGGGAGAAGCGAAGGTGGTCGTTGCGCATCGCCGCGAAGGATTGGATGTTAACGAAGATGAGTGCGTCTTGCCCGCGGGACAGCAATTCTACCTCGAACAAGCCCGCGATGTGCAGCGTCGCTTACGCAGGCGAGGGAGCGCCAATCCAATGAATGGAGTGTCCCTTTCAAAACTCAGCGCTCGCGAGCTACAGGTCCTTCGACTGGTCGCGCAAGGCGCGACGAATCCCATCATCGCAGACGAACTGGAGATCAGTCGGGCAACGGTGGCTCGACACGTAGCTGCGATTCTCGCGAAGATGGGTCTCGCCAACCGTACAGAGGCTGCATCCCTTGCCTCTCAGCACGGCCTTTTAGCCGACGTCTAGATTCCTTCCCCATGCCCCGGCATGCCTCGTATATCCGCTGAATATCCGGGCGGAATCCCCTCACAATGGTTCAGATGGAGCATGTTTTGAGCGGCAACAGTCCGTACGATGGCGTTGTCTTACATATCCATAATTCAAAAGGGGGACGAGATGGCGAAAACGTACACCTGCCGTGATGTTGGGGTTGATTGCGACTGGAGGACCAGCGGAGCGACCGAGGATGAGGTGATGGCAACGATTAGCGAGCACGCAGCGCAGGTCCACCCGACAATCGAATTGACTCCGGACCTGGTGGCGTCAGTGCGGGGAGTGATCAAAGACGAGTAAGGCTTTCTTGCATGCCACTGGAACACGTCAACTCAAGGTATCCCGACGGACATAACCAATCGTCAGTCACTTGAGACTACGACAAAACCACGCCACCCTGAGTCAGTGCCAATATCACACCACCCTGAGTCCGCAGACGAAGGGTCTGGTCGCTGGTATAACAACGTTTGATCTGCCAGCGACCAGATACTTCGCTCCGCTCAGTATGGCGGAGGGCGGGTCACCCGATTGAGATAGCGCATTCCCGCCCTATGATGTGAGGACCATGCGTCCGATGGGCGAGCTTTTGCTCAGTTTCTCTAGCGCTTCGTTGGCCTGTTCCAGTGGGAACCGTTGAGAAAGCACCGGCTTTAACCGACCGCTCTCCACGAGTCGGGCCACCTCGACATCGTCCTGGATCGTGGAGGCGCGAGTGCCGATGAGGCTCCACTGACCGTAGATCAGAGCCGCTGAGTCGATGTTCAGCGACTGACCGTAGGCGTAACCAACGACGAGCAGTCTCCCGCCCACCTTCAGGCAGGCTATGGAGTCGTCGAGAATGCCGGAGACTGCGTGGCCGCCCACGCACTCGGCCACGATATCGACTCCATCGCCGTCGGTCAGATCTCTTATCGCTTCTGGCAGGTTCTGATCTCGGCTGTCGATGACGGCGTCGGCGCCGTAGTCTTCGGCGAGCCGCAGCTTTTCCGGGTCTATATCGGCGGCGAACACCGTGGCGCCCATGATCTTGGCGATCTGCGCCATGTGAATGCCGAGGCCACCCACTCCGACAATCAAAACCGTCTCTCCCGCCCGCGCTCTGGCCTTCTGGACCAGCGCGTGGTACCCCGTGGAGATGGCGCCATTGATTGTGGACGCCTCGTCAAAGGGCACTCCCTTGCCGACCTTGATGGCGTTCCGCGCCCGGACGCGCATATATTGAGAGAACCCACCGTCCAGCTCGAACCCTGTGCGGAGAACGTGTCGGCAGATGTTCGCGGCGCCGTTTCGGCAGGCGTCGCACGAATCGCATGCCAGAGCAGGGAAAACCGCGATATGGTCGCCCGACTTGAGATCGCCTGCGTCCTTGCCCACCTCCACAACCTCGCCGGCCACCTCGTGTCCTGGAATTAGAGGAAGTTTCACAGTCGAGACGGCGCCGTCGCTTACCTTCAAATCGGTGGCGCAGAGGCCGTTGGCGCGCACCTGAATTACAACATCCTGGAGACCACATTCAGGGTCTGGCACATCTCTCCAGACCATCGGTTGCTTGAATTGCTCCAACACCATCGCCTTCATGGCTTGCATCCTTTCCACTCAGAAGCGACGATTTGCGCCCATGAGCCTGTTGGCACGAGAATATGTCAATCTGGGTCCCCACCCTAACGCCTGTCCCATGAGAAAGATGTGAGGGAATCAGAGTAACCCGGTCAGTCGAGGGTGAATTCCCAGAATCGAGCTATACAATAGGGCCTTAAATATGAGATGAAACCCATGTGGGACAGAGACGGGTATGGCCCCTCAGCACAATCCGAGGTTGAATGCGCATTCTCGGATGTGGCGAGGCAGGCTCATTCCGTCGTGAATCAGGAGGCAATTGAATTCATATGAACGAATCTAACGCCAATATCTCCCTCAGCTTTAAGGTAAACGGCGTGGAGCATTCGCTTCAGGCGAAGCCCTCGCACACGCTGCTGGAGGCGCTGAGGGACGGCCTTGGACTCACCGGCTCCAAGCGGGGATGCGAGGACGGCACGTGTGGCTCGTGCAACGTCGTCGTCAACGGCCGGATGGCCAGAGCCTGCCAGGTCTCGCCCGGTCGGGCGAACGGAGCGGACGTCCTGACGATTGAAGGGCTGGGATCCGGCGGGGCGCTCGACCCGTTGCAGCGGGCGTTCATCGACGCCGACGCCGTCCAGTGCGGTTTCTGCACCCCTGGAATGATCATGGCGGCCAAGGTCTTGCTGGACCGCAACCCACATCCCACAAAGCAGGAAATCGAGAGAGCTTTGGGGGCCAATCTGTGCCGCTGCACCGGCTATGCCAGCATAATTGACGCCATTGCGACGGTCGCCAATTCGGACTGGCAGGACAGGTCTCCAGAGGCGCAGAAGTGGCGTCAGGGGCCTGAACGGGCCGACGCTCGGGACAAGGTCATCGGCGCCGCTCTTTATGCCGACGATCTGACCATGCCCAACATGCTCCACGCGGCCGTCCTCAGGAGTCCTCACGCCCACGCGGAGATTGTCGAAATCGATCTTGACGAGGCTCGCGCCCTGCCTGGAGTGGAGGCTGTTGTCACGGCCCAGGATGTCCCCGGACTCAACCGCTACGGTCGGGTCATTAAAGACCAGCCCGTTCTGGCAGATGATAAAGCGCGACAGATGGGCGATCCGGTCGCCGCCGTAGCCGCCGTCTCTCCAGAAATCGCGGCGCAGGCGGTCTCCCTGGTGAAGGTCACCTACAACCCTCTGCCCTCGGTGTTGGACGCTTCAGAAGCGCTGGAGGAATCCGCTCCCATCGTGCATGAGAACAGCAACCTCTTGTCCGAGAGGAAGTTGTACTGGGGCGACGCCAAGGCTGGATCGGACCAGGCGGAGCTTGTGGTCGATGAGGCATACACAACGGCCCGCTCCGACCACGCATACCTGGAGCCAGACGCGGCGTTGGCATATCAGGACGAAGACGGCACGCTGGTGATGAGATCGGCCACTCAGCATTCGTTCTCGCAGCAACGAGCGCTGGCCGAGACGATGGACCTGTCTGACGATCAGGTCCGGTTCGTCCCAACGGCGGTGGGCGGCGCCTTCGGCGGCAAGAACGATCCCACGTATCAGTCCATTGTGGCTTTGCTGTCGCTCAAAACGGGACGGCCCGTGAAGATCGTTTACAGTCGAGAAGAGTCTTTTGCCGCCACGACCAAGAGGCACCCGTTCAAGATACGCTTGCAGACGGGAGTGACCAGAGCCGGAAAACTCACCACACTGAACGCGGAGATGATTGCCGACACCGGGGCCTATGCCTCGTCGGGGCCGAGCATATTCGTCCGCTCCGGGGTGTCCATGGTCGGCCCCTATCACTTCCCCAACGGGGCCATCCGAGGCCGGTCCGTGTACACCAACAATCCGGTGTCCGGGTCTATGCGAGGTTTTGGCGCTCCCCAATCGGTGTTCGCTATGGAGTCTCAGATGGACACAATGGCCCAACGGTTGGGCATCGACCCTCTGGAATTCCGCGCGATGAATCGTCGAGACACCGACCCTGCTGAGGCGACGCCACAGGCGGCAGAGCAGGAGAAATCGTATCAGGCGACAATCGACGCCGTTCGCCCGTACTACCGGGATGCCACGCAGGCCCGTGACGTTGAGAACGACAAGGCTTCTGGCCGCTGGCGGCGAGGAGTGGGGGTCGCGTCGATGAGGTACGGAGTCGGGTCCGCGAGCGCTTTGGACTCGCCGGGCCGAGCGACCCTTGAGCTTGGGCCAGACGGACATGTCCGGGTTTTCACTGGAATCATGGAGTTGGGCCAGGGCTCGGACACTGTCATGCAACTGATCGTTGCCGAGGAGCTTGGGCTGCCGCAGGAGCAGGTTTCCGTGGTCAGTGGCGACACTTTTATGACGCCTGACGCGGGCACCAGCGGGGGCAGCAGGTCAACCTACTACGTTGGCAATGCAGCCAAGAACGGGGCAGTCATGCTCAAGGAGGCTGTGCTGTCCACGGCGTCCGGGATGCTGGAAAGGCCGTCTGGAGAACTGGAGATGGAAGACGGAAAAGTGGTCCCGTCGGATGAGACAGGCGGCGCGGCGACCAGCGTCTCCCTGGATCAGGTGGCCCAGGCCAGACAGTCGGCGAGGCTTCCTCTGCGGTTTGACGGGGAGTTCCTTCCGACTCACGTCACCCAGGAACCGCCCCCTGGAAGCACGGACCTCTTCCCCGTGTATGTCTCGGCCACGCACATGGCAGAGG
This sequence comes from SAR202 cluster bacterium, assembly GCA_030743915.1. Lineage (GTDB taxonomy): Bacteria > Chloroflexota > Dehalococcoidia > Lucifugimonadales > UBA1123 > UBA1123. The sequence goes on from JASLRP010000344.1 coordinate 10,524, forward strand.
TCGAAGTCGATATGGAACGAGGCGATGTTCGGGTCATCCGAATGGTGGCCGCTCACGATGTGGGGCGGGCTGTGTTTCCTCAAGGATTGAAAGGTCAGATTGAAGGCTCAGTCTCAATGGGCTTGGGGCAGGCGATCAAGGAGGAGTACCTTCCAGGCGAGACCACGGGTTTCAAGCAGTATCGGATACCCACTGCGCGCGAGATGCCAGAAGTGGTCGCTCTTCTGGTAGAGAACACGGACCCGTCCGCTAGTCTCGGAGCCAAAGGCGCAGCCGAGTGCGCGCTGGTGCCTGTGGCTCCTGCCATCGCCAATGCCATCGCTAACGCGACGGGCGTCCGAGTGCAGGACTTGCCGATCACCCCTGCTCGACTGCTGGCTGCATTGAGCGAGGCATGATGATAGTGTTGGAACGATTGACACGATGAAATCAAAACAAAGGGAGTTACGATGGGTTCTCAAACGATAA